>CANHUD010000224.1 GCA_947463665.1 Sphingobacteriales bacterium | reverse complement strand
GGCATCTCCCTTACCGCTGCACTTGCAGGCTTCATCTTCGGTTTTGATACCGTGGTGATCTCTGGTGCCAACCTTCCGATCCGTGAACTCTGGCAGACATCGCCCTGGTTCCATGGCTTTTTCATCATGAGCATGGCCCTCTGGGGAACCGTGCTGGGAGCGTTCTACGGAGGCGTGGTAACGGAGCGGTTCGGTCGGAAAAAGACGTTGCTGTGGATCGGCATCCTGTTCAGTGTTTCGGCCGTCGGTTCAGCGGTGGCGATGGATCCCTATACGTTCTCGTTCTTCCGCTTTATGGGCGGTGTGGGGATCGGCATTTCATCGGTGGCGGCACCTGCCTATATTTCGGAGATCTCGACACCGGCTACCCGCGGGCGACTGGTGGCGATGTACCAGTTCAACATTGTGTTTGGCATTCTGATCGCTTTTTTATCGAACTATTTTCTGGATGGAGTAGGCGGGCAGAACGACTGGCGCTGGATGCTGGGCATCATGGCGGTACCTTCTCTGATCTACACCGTGATGGTGATGCGTATTCCGGAAAGTCCGCGCTGGTTACTGGCTGCCCGGGGCGACCGGCAGCAGGCGGGTGATGTACTAACCCTTTTGGGAGTATCGGATCCTGCTGCGGAACTGGCATCGATTGAGGAAGGCATGAAGAAAGAGAGCGCTTCCGCCAGCGGGATGGGTGCGATCTTCCATTCTCGTTACCGAATCATCGTTTGGCTGGCATTTTTTGTAGCATTCTTCAACCAGTGGAGCGGGATTAATTTTATACTGTACTATGCTCCTGAAATTCTGGAGCGTGCCGGACTGGCCTCGAAGGATTCGCTGGCGAATTCGGTGATGATCGGTCTGACCAATCTGTTGTTCACGTTTGTGGGTCTGTATCTGATCGATCGCATCGGCCGGAAAACCCTGCTGGTCATTGGATCGGTTGGGTATATACTTAGCCTGGCCATGGTGGCCTGGGCTTTTTATGCCAATGCGGGCGCTACGTTTTTACTGTTCTTTTTGTTGTTGTTCATTGCCTCTCATGCGGTAGGACAGGGAGCAGTTATCTGGGTATTTATTTCGGAGATTTTCCCGAACCGGGTACGCGCATCCGGACAGGCATTTGGCTCCAGTGTGCACTGGGTATTTGCAGCGATCATCACGCTGATCACGCCCGTATTTCTGGATGCGGAGAGCGGGATTTTCAAAGATAATCCCTGGCCGATTTTTGCCTTCTTCGCGTTGATGATGGTAGGGCAGCTGGTCTGGGTGATGCTGAAAGTGCCCGAAACAAAAGGGGTATCGCTGGAAGCGCTGGAAAAAGAGCTGGTGGTGGAATGAGCCGATCAGGCTTCTGGAGGTGTTTCCTGATCCACAACGTTTAGCAGTACACCATCTTCTATCTGAAAGATGAGTTGTCGTTCGTAAACAGAGGCATAACCTATATGGATATACTGAACCAGTTTGCCATAGGGGGCTATGATGTTTCCGGTATACCAGGATGCATGCACTTTCTTTCGGGTATTAAACAATGATTTGAGGGAGAGTTTAATTTTTTCCAGGCAGGCGTTTTCCAGCTCCTTGAGTAAGTGACCATTTTGTTGAGGAGTGATCAGTCCTGCTCTGCATTTTTTCCGTAGTGCGAGTCTGCCTGCTTTGTATTTTTCCTGATTTCTGATGACCCCTTGCCCTTCTATTTTGGTTAGATACAATTTATTATCTGTGATCTCCCAGTGTCCGTAATATCCGCGCCACAGTGAGGTGATGGGGACTTCCAATCGCAGGTCAATTTTATTTTTATAGATATATTGATTGAACGGCTCCGAAGCCAGATGATATTCATTTCCGTTGTAGATAAGTAATTCTCGTTGCTGGGCTGTCATGTGTTTTTCGATTGAGTTACTAATATCAGGATTATTTTTATTATTAGAAAAAGGCAGTAGTAATTTAACTATTTATGTTACTTGCCGGGACTTTGTAATCTTTCACATTTTCCGTTGCGGGATTGTTAAAAAATGCCGATGCTGATGTGAGTAAATAGAAACCTTGTACCTTAAAGTGGAAAATCAATCTATGAATAAGAACATTTTAGCGATCGTTATTGGTGCTACCGTAATTATTTCTTCGCTTATACTGGTGAACGGCTATAAATATCGTTTTACCTCTGCAGAAGGCATTTCGGTGGTGGGTATGGCGCAGGTTGATTTTACCAGTGATCTTATCGTTTGGGAAGGGAATTACAGCAGGAAGTCATTAGATCTCAAATCTGCCTATATGAGTATCAAGCGCGATGAGATCTCACTTCGTGAATATTTGAAAAGTAAAAATATTCCGGATTCGGCGATAAGCTTTGGAGCGGTAACCTTAACGAAGGAATTTGATACGAATTACGGAAGCAATGGCCAGGTGGTGTCCAATACGTTTTCCGGATACCTGCTCACACAGAATTTCAAAGTGGAGTCGAAGGATATCGTAACTGTTGAAGAGATATCCAGAGAGTCAACGGATTTAATTGAAAGAGGCATTGAGCTGAACTCGTTTGCTCCCCGTTATTACTACACTAAGCTTTCGGACCTGAAAATGGATTTGTTATCAAAAGCCTCTGCAGATGCGAAACAGCGCGCTGAAGTGATTTCGAAAAGTGCCGGAAGTGATCTGGGGAAAATGAAAAAAGGGGTGATGGGTGTTTTTCAGATTACGGGCAGGAATTCTACCGAAGAATACAGTTATGGTGGTTCTTATAATACCACGGATAAAAATAAAACCGCTTCTATTACCATGCGGATGGAGTATGGGTTGGATTGAGGGTGGTTTTTATATTAGTACCTGGATTATTTTCTGTGGCGTTTTAAGAGTTCAAGTATAAGTCGTCCTTTTAATGTGGTAAGGTATTTTTGATTGGGGCTAGTGGGTTTATTGGGTATGGTCATGGTGAGCCAGCCGTAATTTACCATTGGTAACATATAGCTTTTGTAGTTCTTACGTTGGTTGGTTACTCCGACGAGGGTGAGTAGTGTTTCTCTGTCTACCGCCTCAAACGCTTTTTCCAATATTTTCTGTTCATTTTCAGCTATGGTACTAGCTATGGTACTAACTATGGTATTGGGCAAAGATTCAAGTACTGTATTTAATTGAATTTCAATGCTTTTTAGAATTTCAGCTTGGTTACCAGCTATGGCACTAAGGGTTATTTCGGCAGGGTTGAAACCACAATGTTCTAACAAACGGTTCAAGAACGCGTCAATACCATCAAGGGAAGCACTTACCTCCCCATCCAGTTTAAACGAAGCCTCTTCCAAAAAGGCCGGGTGAATAAATAGCTCCACTTCAAAAAGTGTACGATCATCATCTGTGTAGAAGCGGGGAGCAGGCGAACCATTCTCCTTCAGCGTTTTTAAGATGGTAGGGATACCTGTTGCTCTACCTTCAGTGAATTCGAGTTCTTTCAAGTATTCACCTAGTCTGCGATTTCTGTAGCGCCTGCTGCGCACCTGTCCCTGGCCGAAAGTCTCCAGACGAATTGACCGATCAGGACCACCATGATTGAGGAAAATAATGGAATTGGGATAAATCCTTATTTCAATCGGCTCCCGTTGTTGATAATCACGGTGATAAAAAGTATTTACAACTATTTCTTCAATAGCCTGATATGGATAGCTGGCTATTCGGATGCTTTCGGCGCGGTTGACTGGTTTTATGACTTTTTCTCTTATGAGTTTATCTTTAAGGAAGTTGAGCACCCGGTCAATTTGTATATGTACAGGTCCGCTAATTGGCTTTTGCTCCACAAAGTCTTCAGCATCTCCTTTTGGGAATTCTACAATTTCTACCTGCGTATATGGAAAGAATTTTTCAGGCTGCTCAGCAAAAAGCAGTAATACTATATTACGGGGAAATACATGTTCATTTGGCCCAGAGATCAATTCCATTTGACCAAGCAATTCTCGTTCAGGAATCTTACCTACCTGTTCTGCTAATCGGCTTTTTACTTTTAACAAATAATCTTTTACCAACAGCATGGAAATGTTTTCCAATTTTGCTTGTGTATTGGTACGGTCGTCAAAAGGAATTTGATTAGCCAATGAAATTAACTCTTGTTGCTCTTCAGTATTGGCTTTGACAGTATTGGCGTATTTACGGATATAAAAGAAATTTCTCTTTTCTTTGGCTGTCATTTGCTCAGGCACCTAGTAAGGCCTGTTCGGACCGCCTGGAATCCATAATACAATAATTTGTTTTCTATCAACTTCTTCGATGAACAAATGCGGGTGGTAGACTGGTTTTAAAAGATTATTGAATCCAATCATTTATCCTTCTAATCTTTAAAATCTAATCTCTACAACCCTTCCTCCACCAAATACAAAATAGACTCATACTGCTTATTCACAGCGGCCGACATAGCCATTTCACAGGTTTTGGTAGTGGAGTAATATCCCACATAGTTTCCCTGCACCACCTCTACAGCCTCAGCCGCCGTTGCTGATTCCGTAAGTTCAGGGATTAAAAACCCTCGATCCCCTGCCATACCGCAGCAGCCGGAACTAACCGGAACGGTTACCTCTTCCGCAAAGCGCTCCGCAATTTTCCTAAACTGCTCTGTGGTCTTCATCTT
>CANHUD010000223.1 GCA_947463665.1 Sphingobacteriales bacterium | reverse complement strand
TCTTTGGCCCATTTTACGATGGTGTCGATTTGTTTGAACGGCATCCGCAACCGGTACAGGCCATTCGCACCCGGACTTCCCTGTGCGGTAACAGCGATGTAATGAAGAGCCGGCTGCACCGGAGTTTTCGGATCGGCCTTTTCCCATCTGCGCACTTCCTCTTTGAGTTTTGCAAACATCTGGGGTTTGGGCAGCTCTCCTAAAATGCCCATCCGGGTAGAATACAAATTTCCATAATAGGCTATGATCCGCTTGAAGGGCATAACGGCTCCCGGAAGAGGAAGCGGTGCCTTCACCGGCCATTTTCCGGAGCTGTCGCCATTCAGCATATGCTTCATCCGCCATTCATACTCAGCGGTATCCAGTTTGGGGAGCGCTGCCACCGGTGGCGGCACCGGAATAGGCTGTACAACAGTTGGAGCAGGCTGTGTAGATTGGGCCTGGTCACAGGCGGTGAGTGTCCACAGATGAGCGAAGATCAGGAGGAATCGTAGCATACGGGTTTGAATTGAATAGCAAATTAGGTAAATTTTAAAGCGGGAAGCAAGAAGCTTCAGTAATTTGCGGCAAATTTAACCGTCATGAAGTCGTTGGAATGGTTACGTAAAGTGGGAAATGCAGAAGGCATCTCCTATCTCCTGCTGTTAGGCGTGGCGATGCCCCTTAAATACATGGCCGGCATGCCCGAAGCCGTGCGCATTTTGGGAAGCATCCACGGGTTTTTGTTTGTCCTGTTCATGGCGGCACTGTTCCGCGTATGGCAGACACAAAAATGGCCATACGAGCGCGTCGCCATGGCCTTTTTGTTATCGATTGTTCCGTTTGGCACGTTTTACCTCGACAAAAAACTACGCGAGGAAACTTCCCGCTGATTATTTATTGTCGAGCGAGAACGCAAAAAATTCATCCACATCCTTTTTAAATTTAACCAGTGATGGTTTGTGGATATAGTACATGTGCCCGGATTCATACGTATACACTTTCACGTTTTTACGGTGTTCCGAGCGCAGATGCATGTGTTCCAGATCGTATTGTGCGGTGAAATATGGAGTGGCAAAATCGTAGAATCCACAGCCCAGATAAACCTTCAGTGCCGGATTTTTTGCCATCGCATCGCGTAAACTTTCGGCCACATTCAGAAACTGGTTCTGAACATTGTTGTAATTCCAGGGGCGGACATTCCCGAAAATATTGTAGGGTTTCTCTTCTTTGAAATTCAATTCTCGCTGGAAATAATCGTTCATGGCAGACGTGAAGGGTCCGTCGATGTTGGTGAACGAAGGATCAAAACTCACATTCTCTCCCGCATCGTCAAGATCGCGCCCTACAAACCGGGCATCCAGCCGGCCGATGGTCAGTCCGTCTGCCCGGCGCAACTCCTTCCAGAAACGGTTTTCCTCCACACGCAGATTGGCCTGCAGACAGAAGCTTTTGGAGAGACCGGTGTAATAACTCATTTTCTCCGCTATGCGGTCCTTTTCCTGCTCGCTAAGCCATCCGCCTTTAATGAGCGCGGTGGCATATTCACCCAGCGCAAAGCTTTCTGCTTCGCGGAGTGTTTTGTTCAGATCGGCCTGAAGGGCCGGTGCGAGTTTTTTATGGTACCAGGCTGCCGCCGTGTAGGAAGGCAGATAGAGCGCTCGCGGTAGATCGTTCCCGGGATAATAATCGTTGGTCCCGAAATTGAGAATGGCAGATATCAGAAAGATCCCATTGATGTAGATGCGATGCTGGTCTTGCAGGAATTTCGAAAGTCCTGCCGCACGGGTGGTTCCGTAACTTTCGCCCGCCAGGAATTTGGGGGAACCCCAGCGTTCATAGCGGGAAAGGAAATCGCGGATGAAATTGCCTACCGACTGTACATCCTCCACATATCCATGAAACTGTTTGGCGGATTCACCCGCAGCCGGCCTGCTGTAGCCCGTGGAGATCGGATCCAGAAATACCAGATCGGTTTTATCCAGCCATGTGTATTCGTTGTTGATCCACTGGTAAGGCGGTGCCGTAGCCGTGCCATCGTCTTTCAGCAACACACGTTTGGGTGCGAGGCCTCCCATGTGCAGCCAAACGGTGGAAGAGCCCGGACCACCATTGAACGCAAATGTGAGCGGTCGCTTTCCCACATCTTCCCCGTCTTTTTTGTAATAGACAAAAAACATTTTAGCGATGGTCTTGTCTGAATCGTTCTTCAGATCAAGATAACCTGTTTGGGTAGTATAGGTGATTTTTTGTCCGTTCAGCAGGGTAACACTTCCTTTGGAGGTCGTAGTGGTGACGCCCGGAATCGATGCAGCGGCTGCAGTAGCCGGCTGCTGGGCAGTGGCGCTGTAAAACCATAGCTGTAAGACAAGCAGGATGCAAACTCTCATGAATCGTGATTTTGGATGGACAATTTACGGAATTTACTATTCCTGATCAACCATGATTAAACTACAGTCTCCAAATTTTACCCCTTTCTGATTAACGAATTCCAGAAGAAGATGCTATGAAACAAATGAAAGTCAGAAAAAGATATTATTTTTATGTATGATCACAGAACAACAAGCTGGGATAATCAAAGCTGTTACCGAAAAGGTTAACCCTACACTGGTTGGTGTTTTCGGATCATATGCCCGGGGAGAAGAAAATGAAAAAAGTGATCTGGATATTTTAATCGATTTCAATAAAAGAGTCAATCTCCTTGAATTAATTGGATTAGAACAACAGCTTTCAGAATTGCTCGGAATAAAGGTTGATTTAATAACCCTCCGTTCCGTTAATGCTTCCCTAAAACCATACATTGAATCGGACCTAATTCGGCTGGTATGAATAAGAACCCGGTAATTTATGTAGAACACATACATAATTGTATTCTCAAGATTAAAGAATATACTTTCGGCATTCACGAAGAGAATTTTTTAAAAAACACCCTTATTCAGGATGCCGTGATCAGAAACTTTGAAATCATAGGTGAGGCAACGAAACAATTGAATGAGGATTTCCGGATCAAGTATCCGGAAATTGAATGGAAGAAAATTGCTGGCATGCGAGATAAACTGATTCACAATTACATTGGTGTAGATCTTTGGGCAGTTTGGGGTGTCGTTGAAACAATCATTCCTACTTTAGAAATACAAATTGAAGAAATTCTAAAAAAAGAAAGAGAGGTAGCGGGAAATAAGAAATAAGACATTTGTTCAGTATATCTTGTAGATTGTATAAGATGGAAATTTTCTCCGATCAGCGCCCGCTAAAAAAAGACCTTACCGAGATTGAAAAACTGATCAGGCTGCAGATACGCAAGGGGACCTCTTCAAAGGAATTGACCTGGGTGCTGCTTGGTGGTAAATCATTCATGCCCAAGCCTCCTACTTCCAATCTGGATTTCTGGAAAGCCGGGATCCAGGGCATTCGCCGGGATGCCATTAACCGCCTTGCAGAGGTATTGGAGGTTCCTATGACGGAAATGGCAGCGCTTCTCCACATCTCTTACAAGACCCTTACCCGTAAACAAAACAATGAACTGTTAGGCAATCTGTTGTCTTCATTGTGCATAGAGATCACGGAAACAATAGCCAACGGACTGTTGGTTTTTGAAGATCGGGAACGATTCAATCGCTGGTTGAGAAAAGAAAACCGGGCGTTGCAACAACAACGACCTATAGACCTCCTTCGCAATCCCACTGGTATCCGGTTGATAAATGCTGTGCTGCATCGTATTGAAGAAGGAATTTACTCTTGAACTTGCGAGCATGTTGTTGTAAAGAATCATTCGAATCCAATATTTTGAACCTTTTCGATTCGAGCATTTTTAAGTTTTACAATTACTTCATGAAAATACGGAATTTTGATAAACTTGTCACGCCCTCCTACCCGTTTCCACCAGCTGTTCTACCGCATGCGTAAGCTCCGAAAGATTCCCTTCATACAGCACCTCATTCACAAATACCGTCGGTATAGTCCGCACCCCACGCTCTAACCCTTCCATCAGATCATTCCGAACCGTCCACCCATAAACTGAATCGGTTAGCTTAGGCAAAAAGTTCTTATCGATCACCCCCGCCTCTATGGCATAATCACGTAAACTGATACTACCCAGCTGCTTCCTGTGTGCGAACAGCAATTCATGCATCTCCCAAAACTTGCCGTACTGCGCGGCGAGAATCGCGGCCTCCGCCGCTTTATGCGCTTTCTGGTGAATCTGTGTCAAGGGAAAATGGCGGAACGTATATCGGATTTTTCCGGGATAACGCTCCACCAGTTCCCTGATCATGCGGTTTGCTTCCGCACAGGCGATGCTCTCATAATCCCCGAACAGTACGATCGAGAAAGCTGCCCGGGCATCGCCCATAAAAATATCCCGGGGCGGAATGATGTCTACTTTAGATTTACTCATGTTTCATCATTTTAAAAAACATAAGCAGACTTTTTGGTTAGCAACGGCTTACTCCTTAAGACGTATATTGTTACTCAACGGTTGCTTCATCGTTCCGGAAAACTACTACGCCATCAAACACATCTACCACCACCGGATGCGCCCGGTCGATATCTCCTGCCAGAATACGCTTCGACAAACTATTCACGATCTCTTTCTGGATCAGCCGCTTCAGCGGACGGGCACCGAACTGAGGATCAAACCC
>CANHUD010000222.1 GCA_947463665.1 Sphingobacteriales bacterium | reverse complement strand
TAGGCTTCAATGGCTTTCAGCATTACCTCATTCAACTGCGAAGTGGGAATGTGTCGCTTCCGGTTCTCGTAAACATCCAGTGCCAATTCAACCGCCTTGAAAATGCGGGTTTTATCTTTCGCCGAAACAAATAACACCGGAACATCACTGAACGGAGCAATGCGTTTCTTTAATTCTCTTTCGTAATCGCGTGCCGTGTTGGTTTCCTTTTCCATCAGGTCCCATTTATTCACCAGCAACACGATGCCTTTTCCTTTTTTCTCAGCCAGACTAAAAATATTCAGATCCTGCTGCGAGATGCCTTTTTCTGCATCCAGCAGCAGCAGGCATACATCCGATTCATCCAATGCTTTGATGGCACGAATCACAGAATAGAACTCCAGATCCTCGTTGACTTTCTTCTTGCGCCGAAGTCCTGCTGTATCAATCAGAATGAATTCTTTCTGAAAAAGTTTATAATGCGTATGGATCGTATCCCGTGTAGTACCTGCAATATCGCTTACAATGGTCCGCTCCTCTCCGATCAGGGCATTGAGCAGGGAAGATTTTCCCACATTCGGCTGACCAATGATCGCAATGCGGGGCAGTTCTGTTTTTTCCTCTTCCTCTTCTGTGGAAGGTTCGTGATGTTTCACCAGTTCATCCAACAGTTCGCCGGTTCCGCTGCCCGACATAGAGGAAAGGAAAAAAATATGTTCAAAACCCAGTTGGTAGAATTCCTGCGCTTCCAGAAACCGGTCGTGGTTATCTACTTTATTAATGGCCAGCAGCACGGGTTTACGGGTTCTACGTAAAATATCTGCCATCGCCTCATCCAGATCGGTTATGCCCGTTACCGCATCACACATGAAGAGGATGGCATTTGCTTCTTCCATGGCAATCAGAACCTGTTTGCGAATTTCGCGCTCAAAGATATCTTCACTATCGGGTACAAATCCACCCGTATCGATCACATTGAATGTTTTACCAGCCCACTCCGCTTCCCCATACTGGCGGTCGCGTGTTACACCCGGCATATCCTGTACAATGGCTTTACGCTGCTCTAACAGTCGGTTGAACAAGGTACTTTTTCCCACATTTGGCCTTCCTACGATGGCTACCGTAAATCCCATAAATTCTACTTATACAATACATTAATACCCATATTCACGGAGATAGAGATCGTTCTCTCTCCATTTGGGTCTGACTTTCACAAACAATTCCAAAAATACTTTCCTTCCCAGAAAGGCTTCCAGCGATTCTCTGGACTGCGTACCCAGCCGGCGGATCATCGTGCCTTTCTCACCCAGAATGATCCCTTTCTGTGACTCTCTGTTCACGATCACATCTGCCGTGATCTTGGTAAGTGTATTCTTTTCTTCAAATGCTCTTACCAGTACGGTTGTCTGATAGGGCAGTTCTTCCTGAAACAATTCATATATCTTCTCGCGGATCAGTTCTGAAGCAAAAAAACGTTGGGGCAGATCGGTCAGCTCTTCAGGATCATAGAAAGGCTCCCCTACCGGCAGCAGGGGCAGGATTTCCTGCAATAGTTCTTTCGTGCCGGTCTGCTTTAAGGCGGAGATCTCCACGATCCGCTTTCCGTAGGGTTGAGACGAAAAGAATGTTCGTGCTTTTGCCAGTTTATCGGCTCCGCATTTATCCACTTTGTTCAAAACAAGTATAACCGGCACTTTCAGTTTTAACGAAGAAAATACTTCATCGGCCCGCGACGGATTATCCGATGCATCCGCCAGCAGAAGCGCCACATCGGCATCCTCCAGACTGCTTCTCACGGCTTTCATCATCTTCTCGTGCAGCTTGTACTCAGGATTAATGATGCCCGGGGTGTCTGATAAAATAATCTGGTAGTCATCGCCATTCAGAAAAGCCTTGATTCGGTGACGGGTTGTCTGCACTTTGGGCGAAATAATGGCCAACTTCTCTCCCGTAAGCGCATTTAACAATGTGCTTTTGCCTGCATTAGGCCTCCCGAAAATATTGACGAATCCTGACCTGAACATGGGTATAAATCAAAAAACCCGCTTGCCGCGGGTTTGGATGTTGCGAAGGGAGGGATCGAACCTCCGACCTTCGGGTTATGAGCCCGACGAGCTACCGCTGCTCTACTTCGCGATTTGGAGTGCAAAGATAAGGAGATTCCTGAAACTGCCAAAACTATTTTACTGATCTGTTGAGATCACTGCTCGAATAGTGGAGGCTCCGGTGGATGTAAGTTTTTTCACAACCCCTTTTCCTTTGTAAAAAACATCGCTGGCACCACTGGCTGTTACCGTCAGTTCGCGGTTAACATTCACTTCCAGCCGGGAAGCTCCTGAAACCATAGCTTCAAGGTCATTTACCGCACATCCATAACTTTTCATATCACTGGCACCACTGAGCTGCACCTGAAGCTGGTTTACCCGGCCGCTCAACCGGCTATCGGATGCACCTGTCTGTTGAATTCGCAGTTTCTCCACATCCACGGCTCCGGCAAAATCGCTGGCACCGTTCAATTGGATTTGAAGCTCATCCCCTTTTAATATTCCATTTACAAAAATATCAGAAGCCCCATTGGCAATGATTTTTTCCAGTCGGGGAACAGATACATACACTTTGAGGCGCATATCGCCCCGGGAGCTCCCTTTACGGGTGCCCATTCGGATGCGCAAACGGCCACCCTCCACTTCCGTTACGATCAGATCTCTAAAACCTGCTTCCCGCGCACTAACAGCCACTGCCTGTTTACCGAACGGGGAGAGGTATACGTTGATTCCTCCTTCCACACTCAACTCCGTAAAGGCGGGGAGTTTGCGTTCCTCTGCCATTTCATCGTACACAATGGTCTTTTCCTGTGCCGTGAGAAAGGAAGGGAGAAGAATGAAAATGAACATCCATTTTTTCATGATCCTATTTTTTGAATGCGACCGCTACCGGAAGAATGTGCCCGAATGAGCTGACCTGCGCCTTTGTATCGCACATTTCCGGAACCGCTGATAGTAGCTTCCAGTTCTTTACGAACATTGACCTCCGCATTTCCGGAACCACTGATGTACAAGGTACAATAATCCAGTTGCAATTCTTGTAGCTGCATGTTTCCGGAACCACTGGACACAAAAGTACCACGCTCTACAGCCCCGGAAATACGTATGTTACCCGAACCACTCTGGGTAAACTCAAACTGCTTTGCCTGTACCCGCCCGGTAACACTTCCCGAACCAGATAACTGAATAGCCAGTTTGTTGGCCTGATTGGGTATATCCAGATCCAGTTTTCCGGAGCCGGCAAGAACGATCGACTGGATGGATTTCTCCGATACATACACCGTAAACCGTCGGTTGTACATTTTTCCGGATTTCCACCAGCGCTGATCCGTTTTTATCCGAACCTTTAAAATCCCCTTCTCCACCACCGTTTCTATGGCATCCACATCTTCCCGGTCTGCTGCACTTACTACCACTTTTCGCTCTCCCTGAGATACATAAATATCTACAGATCCGGAAGCCATTATACTGTGAAAGGCAGGAATATCCCGCTCCTGCACATTTCGGTCGCGGATAATTTTTTCCTGTGCTATTCCAGAAAGCACGAAAGCAAAAAAAACAAGACTGAACAAGCTGCGGATCATACTGTTATTTTTCTGTTAGACGAAGAACTGAAAAAATTGTTACACCCATTTTTTTTATTCTTCTACCTTTGTGGTTCGTTCCCGGGGTGCCGAGGTGAAAACCAGAGCTGAGATCATACCCGTAGAACCTGATCAGGGTAATGCCTGCGCAGGGAAGGTCAGAGTTCTCACATATCTCTCCTTTCCTGTTTTTGTAAACCGGGCCGTTGGTGAGACAACCGCCTCAAACAAAAACAGATGAAAAAATCATTCCTCACAGGGCTTTTAGTAGCCTCCGTTTTGAGCTCCATCGCCCAAAACATTTCTTTCTCCGGCCGTGTGCTGGACCGCTCTACCAGCCAGCCGATTGTTCGCGCTACAGTGAACAGTTCTTCCGGAAAAATGTATCTGACCGATGATGACGGACGTTTTCGAATCCAGTCGCGTCAGTCATCTATAACCGTGGAGGTTAGTGCAATGGGCTATCTGCCCTGGAGTGGCGCTCTTCCGGCAGGGGATTCCGCCTTTGTAGTTTCCCTTCAACCCAAAAAGGAGCTGATGGATCCGATAGAAATAAATGCTGTTCGTGCATCCGACAAAGCTCCTTTTACCCAGACCACCCTGTCGGCAAAAGCACTTGAAAAGCTGAATCTGGGACAGGATATTCCTTTTCTTCTGAACCAGACTCCTTCGGTGGTCATCCACTCCGATGCGGGGAATGGGGTTGGTTATACGGGGATTCGTATCCGTGGAACCGATGCCACACGTATCAATATGACCATCAACGGCATTCCCTACAATGATGCTGAATCTCAGGGATTGTTTTTTGTAAACCTGCCAGACATCATGTCGTCTGTAAACAGCCTGCAAATCCAGCGGGGAGTGGGAACCAGCAGCAATGGATCCGGAGCCTTCGGCGCCACCATGAACCTGCTCACCAATGAAGTACGGGAGCAGGCATATACGGAGATCAGCAACAGCTTTGGCTCCTTCAATACGTGGAAGAATACGCTGAAAACAGGAACCGGACTGAT
>CANHUD010000221.1 GCA_947463665.1 Sphingobacteriales bacterium | reverse complement strand
ACGTCATGGACAAAATGTCCGAAGAACTACAAAATCTGGCCTTGGACAATCGATTTCCCTACATTTTCAGTAAGGCGGAACTCTATCTTAAAATCGGCCCGGAAAAATACCGGAAAGCTGATTATTTTAAGTTGCCCGATGAATCCCTGACAAAGGATGAACTGGCGATCATCGAATCCGGCTGCAAACAGATCCTGGAAGGAAAGGGGCTGACCAAGGACAATCCTTTTTCAGGGCTGGATATACAGGGGTTCCGACAATTATTCGAAGTGTTTCATTTTGAAGTTACCGGCCATAAAGCCAGCAGGGTAGTGGTCGATGGGAAACGTCGCTTCGTAGATGCCATGTTTCTGCGTCATGCGGTAGACAATACAGACATTACCTACTATAACCTGGTCTGATAGTTCTCATTTGACAACGTCGTCGATCTCCCGGACCGTCAGGTTTCCGTAGCTATGTCGTTTATATGGAAAACATGGCTGAGAAGTTACACGATGTGAGTTTAAATAGCGGATAAAAACTCGAACAGGCTGGTATTTGACTGCGTCAGATTTAGTTTTTTCCGTAACCGGATCCTCGCAATCTCAATGGCCCGGATGCTCTGGCCTGTGATCACGGAGATCTCTTTGGTAGACATGTCCAGCAAAAGAAAAGCACAAAGCCTGCGTTCATTAGGGGTTAGGCCCGGGCAGGTTTTCATCAGTCGCTCATAGAACCCCTGATGCGTTTGTAAAAACCGGGTTTCAAACTGCTCCCATACCGCCGGTGAACCGATCTCTGTTTCATCTGAATCGTTCGTTGAATTCAAATTAGCAGGCTGTTGCTTTGAAGCCTGTAAATCCTGTACCAGATCCTGTAACAATGCGTTTTTGGAAAGTTTGTAGGCGTATTCGCCTATCTGTTTCTCTTGCTGACTAAGTTTTGCCTGAAGTTCTTCCTTTTGCAGTTCCAGCCTTTCTGTTTCCAGTTGCAGCTGTAGTTTTTTCAGATTTGAGGCGCTGTAACGGTTGCGTAAACGGATCAGAATGTAAATAGTAACTAAAAGGGCTACTATAACCGATATAATTATTGCCCATAATTGTTTGCTGACTATTTGATTCTCTTGAATCAGTGCTTGTTCTCTGGTTCTGAATTCAGAGAGGAGTTCTTTTCGCAACAGTTCCTGCTGCGCTTTCTCATGGGTGGATTTTTTTAGGAAAGCTTCTTTAAGGCTGAGATATGCAAATGCAGAATCATTGTTCCCGATCTGCTTATATGTTTGATACAGCCCCTCAATACAATTTCCCTCGATCCCCTGATTACCAATTATTTTGGCTTCGTTTAAAGCATTTCTGTAATATTTTAAAGCTAATGGCCAGTCTTTTAATTCCGCAATTAACTGGGCATAAACATACTGATGTGTGGCATGTAGACTGATATCATTTTTTTGAAGCAGAAGCGCTTCGCATTCATCTAGATAACGTTTGCTTTCTTCCAGTTTATGTAATTTATGCATGGCATCCGCCTTCGCGATAAGTAAGCGAATCAGCAAAACTTTGTGATTACTATCCTGCCTGGCAAGTACGATGCCGCTTTCTAAATACGGAAGGGCTTTATTAAGATTCAGTTCTGCAGCATAGAAATAGCCCAGATTTAAGAAGAAAGTGATCTGGTCTGATACCGGGAAAGGCTTTCCGGCGTCCTTATAGGCCTTGCTAAGTTTATGTTTCCCTCCTTCCAGTAACCTGGCCGCTTTTGAAAATTGCCCCAGATTGGCATATATCAGCGAAATATTCAGCTGGTTATTCAATGCCTCAAATACATCTCCGATCTTTTCTGCTTCTTTCACCGTTCTGTCGAAATAGATCAAGGCCTGGTCGGGTACACTCATGTAATAAAAAACCGATGCAATGCTCTTGCTCGATTTCATCATTAGTTCGTGGTCCCCTTGTTTTTCTGCCAGAAACAACGCCTCTTGTCCGTGCGCCAGCGCGTCTTTAAAACTGGACCGCAAAAAGTGGTCCGCAATGGCCAGATGAGCCGTTATCTGGGCCTTGGGACTCGTAGCCCTGGTCAGTTTTTGTTGCAGAGAATCCGGTATGGGTTCTTTTGCACATGCGCCCGGAGCGAACATACAGGGTAACAAAAATCCCCCGAAAAACACCATACATAGAGGGAAGAAGATTCTGTAGAATGGCATCTGCTTTTATGGGATTAAAATGGGTAATCTTGCACTAAGATAGAGTAAATTGATAGGAAGAAATGACTGCTACAAATTTACCACATAGATTGGTAATAAATTGTTTAAGAATAACTGGTTTATGTACGGTTGCGTGTAAAAAATAATCGTGCCATAAAAAAGGCAGCGCCATCGCCATCCATGATGATCAGCAGCTGGTTCTTACCCTTGATGGGGCTGATGCCACGGATGTTGATGTTCACCGCAGAAGTGGCTCCACCCGGAGTAGCTCCGATGCGGACAGCTGGAATTGCCCCTTGTGGTGATCCTGAAAAGCATATCAATTCAGTAAGGCTCCGTATCAGCCTTTCTTCTCCTCCTGATACCTGCGGTACAAAGCATTCGCCTGGTTGTGAATGAAGGAAAGAAAATAGATCATCGCCTCCAGGCGGTGATTGAACTCCTTCGTGGCATCCGGTCGGCGGGATAAAACTCGCTTATACACCTCCATCAGCTGGGCAATGCTCGTAAACTGCTCCATGATCTGCGCCTCCCAATCCGAAACCCGGATGTGAAAATACCGCTTCCGGCCGCCTAACCGGGTCTTGTAAGCAATTCTTCTGGTTACCAGCAACTGATTCAACGCCTGGCTGATCGCACTCTTACTCAGATTCAGCGTCACCCGTATCTGGTCAAACGTCAGATCTACCTCGTCGCTCACGGTTAACAAGGCCATGATCTTCGACATGGCAGGCTGTAACCCCATGCTCTCATGCACGAGCGCCAGATCCTCAATCAGCTGGATTTGCTCCGGCCGCAGAACAATCAAATCTTTCGATGCTTCCATAACAATCCCGAAAATATGGTTTTTTCAGTTTAGTTGGTTTCAGAAAAATAAAACCGATTAAAAATTGACACAAAAAAAGCGGTCCGGAGACCGCTTTTATGATAGAACGATGTGTGCTTATTTTTTAACGATGCGCTGTGCGTATACCTGCTGCTTATCCTGGTACATCACTACATTGTAGATGCCGGATGCCCAGTTGGAACAATCAAACATATACGAACCCGCTTTCACCTGTGTGTTCATAATGGTACGTCCGCTCAGGTCGAATACCACCAGCTCATAGGTTCCGTTCCAGTCGTTCGACAACTGCAGCTGCAGCTGGTTGGAAACCGGGTTAGGGTAACTGGAGATCTTCGCATCACGGGTAATCGGGAGGATCTGGCTGTACGCTGATGTGCCATCTACATCCACAGATTTCAGGCGATACCAGGAAGCCTTGGGCAGCGGTGTTCCATCCAGATATTCGTAAGATTTGCGGGTGTTGGAATTTCCTGCTGCAGCTACTTCTCCGATCTTGCTGAAGGCACGGCCGTTGCCACTGCGCTCTACATCAAAGTGACTGCTGTTCTGCTCGCTGGCAGTCACCCAGTTTAGGAGTACGCCGTTCGACTGCAGCTTTCCGCTGAACGACAACAGGGAAACGGGAAGGGGAGAGGTGGTGAGGGCCACGGCGAAGGTTTTGAGGTTGCTGCCGGGGCTGCTAATTGTTGCGGAAACAGATTCGGAAGTTATGGTACCTGCCGTTGGAACAGTCCAGGTTGTACCGTCAGGACTCAGGTTCAGTCGGAGGTCGGCCGTGGTACTCATACTAACATTACCAGGAGGAGGACCTACTTTGGTGGCAATGTCTCCATGATCAATTGCAATCGTACCACTGTATGCCGACTGTGCATTAGAGAAGGTAAAATACTTTTTGAGGTATGGATTCGCCGTTCCCGGACTGATCGTCCAGTCGTTGGTACGGGTAAGGGTGGTATTGGAAAAGGTGTAACCACTGCTGGGGGTAAAACTAATCCCATCAAAGGATAAAGTTTCGCCGGAAGCCACAAAAAGATCCGCACCGCTACCAATAGTCAGCTGAGCAGAAGCACTCGATCCCAGTAACATAAAGGTGGCCAAGGTGGCAGCCTGAAATGAAGTAAAAAGTTTTTTCATGCGTATAAAATAAAAGTTGTCAGTTATCAAAGTGGCTGGAAAGTTAGGTATAAAAACATTTAATTTCATTCGCCAGATCATAGGAATGGATGAAATTTGTCCATAAATCAAGAAAAAGCGTCCAAAAACAAAAAATGTCCTGGTATTTGTTGCTGCCTTTCAGAACATCAGAACACCATTTTTAGTACCATTTTCATCTCATTATCGGTCTTTACCAGCATCAGGGAGGGGCGTTCAATTTTGAAATCTTCCAGTAGCAACACAAACGCGGATGAGAAAATCCTCCGGTCTTCTTTCTTTTCTTCAGTTACCGTCATCTCAACCGGGCGTTTCTGTCCGTGAAAACTGATATCACCCTTAACCAGGTATTTACCGCCCCCCAGATTTTTTACAGCGGTGGATACGAAGGTGATATTCGGATAGGTGAGGGCATCGGTAATCTCCAGCATATGGCTGTCACGGT
>CANHUD010000220.1 GCA_947463665.1 Sphingobacteriales bacterium | reverse complement strand
TCGATAGATACTTCTCGCGGGGCACTTTCCAACCGAAATCCCGGGGGAATCTCGATCAGAATGGAATCGACATGTGTGTAGCTTTGATTCACGAGATAGTCCTGCTTCCGGGAACTGTCGGGCACCAAACGCTCCGCGTTTCCTTTCAGGATGAACGGATTCAGGATCAGCCTTTTGCCGGTTACCGTAGCGTATCCGGGTGCCTTTACCTCTAAGGCTTCATCCACCAGGGGCAACAGGCCTTTTTGTTGGGTATAGGCGTTGCTGATCACCTGATAGGTGGCCAGCCCCAGCATTCTGTTTACATATTTCTCCCGGGTGTCCTTCGACACCTCATTCATCAAGGCATGCGGAAGCTCCTGTTCTATGCCTGTATAGCGTGATCGGATTGTTGCATCCAACATCCCGTCATCCGTGATACGGGCAGTCACAACCGATGTTCGCTGATTCTCCTGTATCCCATAACGGGGCGTGTTCACCACATGACCTCCATTGGCATCTACGATCAGTGCTTTCCGATTGCCGGTGAAACTTCCCATGAACCCGGCTGATTGCGTCTGGCTGGTACATTCCAGCCAAATCGTATCCTTCCCGAGGGGAACACAGGCTACAGCATGGTTAAACTGGTTGCGCGGAAAATCTTCCAGCAATTGCCTGGCCTGCTCACCGGCGCTGATCAGCACATATTTTGCGGGTATACCTGCTTCTTTAAGGAGGGCCACTGTGTAATTGGTAAGGGCCTTGCAATCGCCATATTTTTTTTCTGCAACGTATGTGGCATCAAATGGTCTCCATCCGCCAATACCCAACTGAATACTGATGTAATGCGTATTTTTCTGCATGAATTCATACAGGGCCACCACTTTTTCTTTATCCGTTTTCAGGGGCGCTGTAATTCGGCGAACAGTTGCCCTGATTTCAGCAGGTAATGAATCCCTGCCGGTCAGCAGCTGATTCATGAATTTTCCATAACCATTCCAGGTTGATATGTTTCCTTTATATCCTTCTACTTCGATTTCGGATGGAGCGAACAGGATAGAAGGGACCAGCTCTGCCAGATCCGGGGCATTCGCTTCCTGGTGTATGGCAGCAAGGTTTTTGATCTCCCAGCTATATATTTTTTTACCATCCTTTTCGGTTATACGGGGAGGGGAGGGAAATTTGAAAGTACGATATCGTACTTCATAGTCAGCAGGTGCAATGATGGTATACCGGCTATTTTCCAGCGACATTCCATATCCTGGGACCGGGAACCAGCTTGGAAGGCTCAGTAACCCATCGATTTCAGCCTCTTCTTCAAACTCAACGGTAAAGGGGTAGTCGTTGTAGCTAAATTCATTTTCCTTAACCCTTATATCATTGGCGATGCTGAATCCGTCATAAACACTCATGTCCTGCCACTCCTTTTTTTTCAGTCGCTTTAGTTCTTTGCCCGAAGCGTTGTACAATACTCCGGTAACGGAATTGATGTTCTGAAACTGTGTGTAGTATGCACGATAGGTTGCAAGTTGCCGGGCATGGCTGTTGAGGAGCGTGTAAACGTGCCGCTCATAAACACGGGCTTTGCCGGGGCTTTTTATTTCGACCACATATTCATCCAGTCTTGTTACGGAATGGGCATCACGACGAAGAGAGTCCGGAATGTTCTGCACATTGAACTCCTGCGCCATTGTCCAGCCGAAGAAATGCAGGCATGCGAGCAACGAAAGATATTTGTTCATAAGCTGATTATGGTTTCTTCTTGAACACGATCAGTTCTGCCTGTTTCCTCACTACCAATGCATAGAACTCTCTTAAGACCTGGTATTCTTCGGGGTAAAAGTTTGCCCGGTCTAATTTCAGCCAGGAGCGTAATTGAATCGATTCATCTGAAACCTTTTGGGCGCGGTATTCAAAGAAGCCTTCATCTTCGTTCAGGTTTACCTTGGACGATTTGGGAAATTCATCGATAACATAACCTTTTGGCGCCGTTATATTTACGTAAATGGCCTCATTGATCGCAAATGGCATTTCTACGGGATAGGTTCGATCGGCCGAAATAAATGGGTTTGATTTATACCCGTTTCCCATCAGCGGATCAAAATAAATGAGGTTGTCGTCTTTGTTGAGGGGAATAGAAAAATCGTAATGTATCACTACAGGTTTTCCGTCTTTTCGAAGGGAGTCGATCCCCGCATGGTGGATTTCAATATCATAGGTAAAGGCCGATCGCATCCGTTTGAAATACTCTTCTTCCCCTTTTTCGGCGATGTCGGACTTTAAATTTATTGACTCAAACGGACCCAATGAGGAGCTGAACTTTCCTGTCCATTCATTTTTTTCGTCATTGCCAACATTGATGATGGTCACCTTTCGTTCCCTGAGGGAATCAGCATTCAACTCAATGGGAGAGGGGTTTTTAGGGTCAACTATTCTGGAGTGTCCGTTGTAACATTTCCAGTGTAGCTGACCGAATGCAAGGGATGGAATCGATGCATCCAGCAACACTTCGTTCTCATCGATTTCAGCAAAACATACCACGTAGTTGAATTTTTCAAGAATTGGGTAGAGTTCATTGGTGTATCCATGCGCTTTTGTACTCAGAATAAGCGGGTATGCTTTTATTTTTTCATGAAGCAGCATGGAGGTGAGCAGCAGATTTATTTCCGCTACGGTTCCCTGTTTGTTTTTGAAAACGGTTTTCAGGTTTTCTGTCAGAAACAGCCCGGTTCTTCCGTTTGAGGTGAAATTATTTTTTACATACTGGAATATCTTTCGTGCCTTAACTTCCGGCATACTAGCTCCTGCGGTTATACTTTTCAATTCGTCATCCAGCCACTGGTTATTCTGTTTCAATGCTGATCCGAAGTTTTCGTTATCCATCAGGTAAGACATAGTCTTTTCCCAGGTACTCATTATTTGTTCAGCGTTCTGGTTTGGATACTCAATAGTAGCCAGTTGAAACTGGATCTTGGAAATGTGGTTATTAACAGTAGACGTGAAAGGTTCTTCTTTCAGTGCGGGAAAGTCTTTCATCACCCATCTGTCGATAATGATCTGTCCTTCCAGATTTTGGGATTTTGTTTTTCCTCCTATGATGTAAGAGACCTCCCATTTTCCCATCTTATTCGTTCTGTTTGTGAAGGAGAAATCCTTTGATCCCTGCGACAGGAATACGTATTTGAAATATTCCGGGATCCGTACTTCATATTCGCTCCACAAACGGGGATATTCTCCCTGGAACTCCCAGGGTTGTAGATTGAAAATGAAGTCAGAATGAATGGTATAGCTATATTCGATGATCGACCCCGGCTTAACGGCCGGCATGGTAAATTTGGTTATTAATAGGTTTTTATTTCGTTTTTCTTTAAAAACGGACTCTTTGTCGAGATCTGCTTCGATGATTTTTCCATTTTCCAGATTGTACGTTCTGGCTTTGAGATTTAGTAGTTTTTCTTCACCGCTTGAAGCCACGTATAAGGGTATTTCAACTGTTGCGGCATCAATTCCTTTTTTGTCTAGTATCAGGATCCTGGTGGATCTTGTAAACACAATTGAGAAACTGGATTTCATATTTCCAACAAATTCGGAACTGCCAATATCTGATACTACTACGGCCTCTGTTGAATTATCAACAACGCTGCTATTAATGGTAAAATCATCGGGAGAAACTTTACCGTATTTTACTTTTGAGTACTCCTGTGTGAAACCGTTGAAACAAAAAAAGGAAAAGGCGATGACGGGAAAAAGGACTTTCAGCGAGGCCATAGGTTTAATAAATGATGTTGTATTTTGAAGATAAAGAATCCGATACATTTATGGTTTTTTTTGACATTATTTTTTCAGAAGTAGTGGAACTTCGTTTTTTGATAAATATGTTGACTGTTTTTATTAACCTAATCGGTTGCACAATTTTTTACAGGTATTTAGGGGGTAGTACAAAAGTGAAGAAGTGGTCTCTAAAGTGTTGGAACATCCAATAAATCTCATTTTTTTGTTCTCATGGCTGCTTTTCTTACAGCCCATAAAGCAAAAAAATCCTATGCACATTAAAACAAAAGCCCTCATGGGGCTTTGTATTCATAAAGTTTATTTTTAAAAATCTTCCACTTACAAGTTGATGGCGAAGAATAGACAAAAACAGCTTCCACACCTAAGCCTTGTATTGGATATTCAAAATAAATATTTGCTGTATCTCTATCAATAGATAGTTTATCAAACCGGACAAAGGCTTTAAATCCTTTTACTTTTATTTTTTCTATCTGCAATATTTGAACCTTGTTTCCTAGCTTTTTCAAAATCAAACCTTCCTTGATAAGGCTGTTTTTTTCAAGAATAAACTCCGGTTGGGATATTGTTTTTTGCACATCGTAGTATTGTTGTACAGCAGGTATGTCAAGTGCTGCTTGTATCAATGCTTCTATTTTATCACATGATGGGGTTTCTGTTATGACTTGATTTTGTATTTTATCTTCTTTCAAAAGCTTCGATTTATTGCCATTTTTACAACTTTGAAGTACAAATAATATTACCACTAGAAATATTTTCATACTAATTTGTTTTAACCCAAGCATTGCCATCCCATTTATATGATCCTTCACTTAGGTTGCCAAAATTGGATATCATTGAAGTTAGCCCTTCTTTTTTCTTTTTGGCTTCTTT
>CANHUD010000219.1 GCA_947463665.1 Sphingobacteriales bacterium | reverse complement strand
GTTTAGTCCCTTACCCCGATGGCAGTACATTCAAAGAGGTTACACCGGAGGGATATGTTGAAGGACCTTTCCTGTTCAAACGCGGTGGAAAATATTATTTCATGTGGTCGGAAGGCGGATGGACTGGCCCCGATTACAGTGTAGCGTATGCCGTTGCAGATTCCCCGCTGGGGCCATTTATTCGAAAAGGGAAAATCCTGCAACAGGATCCGAAGATCGCCACCGGTGCGGGCCATCATTCTGTACTATCTATACCGGGGAAAGACCGGCATTTTATTATATATCATCGCCGCCCACTAACCGAAACGGATAGTAATTCCCGGGAGGTCTGCATAGATGAATTGATATTTGATGAAAAAGGGAATATCCTTCCGGTAGTCCTTACCAAAGAGGGCGTCCGCAGAACGCTGCTCCGGTAGATACTCAATTGCGGATCAGCAGCTCACAGGGCTTGATGCCGGTATGCTTTTTGAACGCGGTGGAGAAATGGGAAATCGATGAATATCCAAGCAACGCGGAGACTTCAGAAACGCTGAGTCCTTTTTCGTACAACAGATACCGGGCGTGTTCCATTCGCTGGTTCTGGTAGAAATCAAAGATGGTGGTACCAAACATTTCCTTGAAGCCCTTTTTCAGGTAACATTCATTGATGGCTACTTTGCGACTGAGCTCTTTGATGGTGATCGGATCCCCGATATGCTCGATCAGGATCTCGCGGGCCCGGGCGATTTTGTCGCGATCTGCTTCATTGTGCAGGAACTTACAGCTGATCGGCAGTTCCTCCGCACGCATACCCAGCATTCCCTCCATGCAATAAAGCAGGAGGATCTGCGTCTGGGCATTGATGAAAATGTTTTCCAGCGTATCAACGTAGGAATGATTGAGCAGGGTATCGATGACCGACCGCATTTTCGTATGCAGCGGGATGGATCGGGAAAAAGAAGTGTGATGGCGGAAGTGAAGCACGTCATCGGTTACCGTAGCCGGCTTCATACCTTTGACAAGTTGCGACAAATGCGCATGGTTAAACCGGAATTCCAGCACATCCACCGTGGGGATCTTCTGTTCACAGGTTCTGGAGGCCTGCTGCCGGCACTGGTTGCACTCCACTGCTTTTTCCGCACAATAAGCATTGCCGATCAGGCAAAACCTGAGTTCCATATAGTTCTCCTGAACGTTGCCCTGCTGAACATGGTAATGAAAATAGCCTGCATCCTCGTTCGTCCAGTAGGAATGCCGCCTGAAACGCCGGATCTGGTAATTCCAGGTTCCAGGAATCTGCTTTTCCTTCTGGAACAGCAATTCCAGCCCTTCCAGCCGCTCCTGCAGCTGGTCTGCCCCGATCCTGATATCCGGCTTCATGGTCATTTTGCAAAGGTACTGTTTTATAAATGAACCGAAAAGTTGTCAACATAGCCACCTGAGCGCATGGAATCCTTGAACATCCTGCTTATTTTAGTTAACTTCGCGTCTTGTGTTTGTGAACCTAAAAACACATTGTATTTCAATATAATATGTCAACGGAAACCAACGAAAACGGATCAATGCCTTCTGCCGGCTACGGCGCAGAGAGCATTCAGGTACTGGAAGGACTGGAAGCGGTTCGGAAGCGGCCGGCCATGTACATAGGGGATATTGGGGTAAAAGGATTGCACCACCTGGTTTATGAGGTGGTAGACAACTCCATTGATGAGGCACTGGCAGGCTATTGCAAAAATATCTATGTAACCATCCACGAAGACAATTCCATTTCTGTTCGGGATGATGGCCGGGGGATACCTACGGGCATACATTCGAAGGAAAAAAAGAGTGCGCTGGAAGTGGTAATGACCGTTCTGCATGCAGGGGGTAAGTTCGACAAGAACACCTATAAGGTATCTGGGGGTCTCCACGGTGTGGGCGTGAGTTGCGTGAATGCACTGAGTACCACCCTGCATGTAAAAGTGCAGCGGGAAGGCAAGATATTCGAACAGGAATACAGCAGGGGTGTTCCCAAATATGCCGTACGGGAGATTGGCACCTCCGATATTACCGGAACAGAAGTCCATTTCTGGCCGGATACGGAGATCTTTACCACAACCGTTTACAACAAGGAAACACTGGAAGGCCGACTCAGGGAATTATCGTACCTGAACCGTAAGATCAGCATCACCCTCACCGACCTTCGGGAGAAGGATGAAGAGGGGAACGTGTACAGCAAGAATTTTTACAGTGAAGGCGGGATCGTGGAGTTTGTGGAGATGCTTGACCAGAGTGCCAAGCGAACCAACATCATCCCCCGTGTCATTTACATGGAAGGATACGATGAATCATCGAATGTAACCGTGGAAGTGGCTATCAACTACAACGATGCCTATAACGAACACATCTTCTCCTACGTCAATAACATCAATACCATTGAAGGGGGAACACACGTTGCCGGCTTCCGCAGAGCCATCACCCGGGTTTTTCAGGCCTATGGCAAGAAAGAAGGGATGTTCGAGAAATCAAAGGTGGAAGTGGAAGGCGATGATTTCCGTGAAGGATTGAGCGCCATCATTTCCGTAAAAGTACCGGAACCCCAGTTTGAAGGCCAGACGAAAACCAAACTCGGCAACTCAGAAGTGGTGGGTGTGGTAGACAGTGCCGTTTCCAAAGTGCTGGTGGCCTATCTCGAAGAGAATCCAAAGGAAGCGAAGAACATCATCAATAAAGTGATTCTTGCCGCCCAGGCAAGGGCTGCTGCCCGCAAAGCCCGCGAACTGGTGCAACGGAAGACCGTACTAACCGGCGGAGGTATGCCGGGTAAGCTGTCGGACTGCTCCGAAAGGGATCCGGCCAAATGCGAACTCTTCCTGGTTGAGGGTGACTCCGCAGGCGGTACAGCGAAGCAGGGGCGCGACCGCCATTACCAGGCGATCCTGCCACTCCGCGGAAAAATCCTGAACGTAGAAAAAGCAATGGAACACAGGATCTACGACAATGAAGAGATCCGAAACATGTTCATCGCGCTGGGAGTAAAAATCGGCACGCCGGAAGACCCCAAGGCACTGGATTTGTCTAAACTACGGTACCATAAGCTCATCATCATGACCGATGCCGATGTGGACGGAAGCCATATTGCCACCCTGATTCTTACCTTCATCTTCCGTTATATGAAGGCGCTGGTAGAACAGGGATATGTGTACATCGCGCAGCCGCCTTTGTATCTGGTCAAAAAAGGAAAAGAACAGGCCTACGCATGGAATGAAGAACAACGCCGCGGTCTGGTGGAAAAATTTGCAAACGGACGTGAAGATTCGGTGAATGTGCAGCGATATAAAGGATTGGGCGAGATGAATGCCGAACAACTTTGGGATACGACCATGAACCCGTCTTCCCGTACGCTGAAAAGGGTGACGATCGAAAGTGCCGCCGAAGCCGACAGGGTATTCTCTATGCTGATGGGCGATGAAGTAGCGCCCCGCAGGGAATTCATCGAATCGCATGCCAAATATGCCAATCTGGATATTTAATCATTCAATAAAAAACAACACTATGTCAGAGAACAACATGTTAACGGCCTACAACGTGAAGACAAAGGAAAAGAACGTTCCCATTCAGGACGCTGTGGTTACCCGGACAGCCAAAGGCGGATACATGGCACAAGGTCATGATGGCAAAGGAAACAAGCTGACATCCCTGCTCGGCGAAGCCAAAGCACTGGAAGCCATCAAAGCGGGTGTAGCCAAACAAGGCTGGTAATCTGCCAAAAATATACCCTGAAACCATCGCCCTTCCAGGCGGTGGTTTTTTTATTCCCCATACTTACTAAACTGAATAAACCAATTTATTCCCTCTATGTGCCACTCTGCCCAACTTGTAGATGCTTGTCATTTTGTTGGCATTTTTACTGTAACTTGTCTAGCTCAAATTCAACCATATGAGTTCTTCTCGCAGACATTTTCTCCGACAATCAGCGCTGGTGGCCGCAGGTACCGGTCTGCTGACCGGCCTTCCAGAAGAAAGCCTGGCTCTTTTTCGTAAAAAAATATCCGCTAATGACAAGATCGGAGTGGGTGTAATCGGTATCAATGGCATGGGATGGGCCAATATCAATGCCATGCTGAAGGCCAATCCCGAAACCCAGTGTGTAGCGATCTGCGATGTGGACCAGAATGTATTGGACAAACGTGCACAGGAACTGGAAAAGAATTTTTCCATGAAGCCGGCTCAATATGCAGATTATCAAAAACTCCTGAACGATAAAAATGTAGATGTAGTGATCATCGGAACACCCGATCACTGGCATTGTCTGCAGTCAGTAGAAGCCTGTCAGGCAGGCAAAGATGTTTACGTGGAAAAACCCATTGCCAATTCCATAGCCGAAATCCGGACCATGGTAGCCGCACAGGAAAAATACAACCGGGTGATACAGGTCGGCCAGTGGCAACGAAGCAATGCCCACTTCCAATCCGCACTGGAAACCCTCCGCTCCGGCGAATTAGGTAAGATCCGCATGGTAAAAAGCTGGGCCTATATGGGATGGATGAAAAACATTCCCATAAAACCCGATACAGCCGTACCGGCAGGCGTCAATTATGAAAAATGGCTGGGCCCCGCTAAAAAACGTCCTTTCAACCAAAACCGCTTCCATTTCAACTTCCGCTGGTTCTGGGATTATGC
>CANHUD010000218.1 GCA_947463665.1 Sphingobacteriales bacterium | reverse complement strand
AATATGGTCAGAGGTGCACTGCCCCTCATGAACCTGATGTTCGTGAATCTTTTTCAGAACTCATGGAACTGGTCGCTCATTCAAAGCGGCATCATCACCGGCATCATCGTAATCCTGATCGGACTGGTATCCATCTATTTTACCCAGGAAACCTTTCATAAAGACCTGGATTATGTAGAGGAATGATGAAGAAAATCCTGATCATCCGTTTTTCCTCTATCGGTGACATCGTACTGACCACTCCGGTCATCCGCTGTATTAAAAAAAATATTCCGGAGGCCGAAATTCATTATTTAACCAGAAAGCCTTTTGCGGCCGTTCTGAAGGCCAATCCCTATATCGATAAGCTGCACCTGCTGGATAAGGATCTCGCGGCAATGATCCAAACCCTGAAAAAAGAGCGCTTTGACCAGATAATAGATCTTCACCATAATGTACGTTCAGCCAGAATAAAATGGAATTTGAATGTTCCGGCTCATTCATTCCCAAAACTCAACATTGAAAAATGGCTCTATGTCCGCTTCAAGTGGAATCGTATGCCATCAGTACATATTGTGGACCGCTATCTGGAAACGGTAAAGCATCTCCATGTACAAAACGATGGAGAAGGGCTGGATTATTTCATTCCTCCGGAAGAGGAATTACCCCCCAATGCATTGCCTTACCCCGCATACATCGGGCTGGTAATAGGAGCAGCTCATGCAACCAAACGCCTTCCTTTACAAAAACTGCAGGAACTGGTTAAAATGCTGGCGGTTCCGGTTGTGCTATTGGGCGGAAAGGAAGACAGAGAAAATGGGGTGGCAATAGCGGCCGTTGCCCCTGATAGAATAGTCAACGCCTGTGGTCAGTACTCGCTTAATCAGTCAGCGTCACTGGTTCGGCAGGCACAGCTGATCATTACACATGATACAGGTCTGATGCACATAGCGGCTGCTTTCCGTAAGCCTATACTATCTGTTTGGGGTAATACCGTTCCTGCATTTGGTATGTTTCCTTACAGACCCGATATCATTAGTCAGGATCTCCGATTGGAAGTACAGAATCTGGCCTGCCGCCCCTGTTCCAAAATAGGCTTCGAAAAATGTCCCAAAGGCCATTTCAAATGTATGGAACAGCAGAATATGCAGCAACTGGCTGCCATGGCCATGCAACTGTGGGAGAATAAAAAACCCTGAAACTGGATAGTATCCGCGTTTCAGGGCATAATCTAAAAAGATAGTATAGGGATCAGAGTGTTTTCAGAACGTCGTTCATGTTTCGAACGGCTTCCGCACTCTTATTGAACAGTGTCTTCTCCTGATCATTCAATTGGAAATCTACAATCTTTTCCCATCCATTGCGGCCAATAACCACGGGAACGCCGAGGCAGATATCCTCCTGTCCGTATTCACCTTCCAGCGATACGCAGCAGGTAAAGAGTTTTTTCTCGTCCCGTACGATTGCTTCTACCAGCGCTGCTCCGGCTGCACCCGGTGCATACCAGGCAGACGTTCCGATCAGTTTGGTAAGGGTAGCACCGCCAACCATTGTATCAGCTACTACCTGCTGCTGAGCGTCCGCATCAAGGAAATCGGTTACCGGAACACTGTTCCAGGTAGCGAAACGGATCAGCGGGATCATGGTAGTATCACCGTGTCCGCCAATTACAAGGGCATTCAGATCAGAAGGACTGCAGTTCAGTCGCTGGCTAAGCTGGTATTTGAATCGACTGCTGTCAAGGGTTCCGCCCATACCGATGATACGGTTTTTAGGAAGACCGGTCGACTGCAATGCGAGATAGGTCATGGTATCCATTGGATTGCTGATCACAATAATGATCGCATCCGGAGAATATTTCAGGATGTTTTCACATACTCCTTTTACAATGCCGGCATTGGTGCCGATCAGCTCCTCACGGGTCATACCCGGTTTGCGGGGAATACCAGAAGTGATTACTACTACATCACTTCCAGCCGTTTTTGAATAGTCATTTGTGCTACCGGTAATACGGGTATCAAAACCCAATAGCGCAGCCGTCTGCATCATATCCTGCGCTTTTCCTTCGGCCAGACCTTCTTTGATGTCCAGCAACACCAGTTCCTGACAAAGCTCTTTACGGGCAATATTGTCGGCACAAGTTGCACCCACGGCACCTGCACCTACTACGGTAACTTTCATGTGAATGTATTTTGTGTGCAAATATAACAAGCTTCAGGGTGAGTTGACTTACTTAATGCGTCATTTCAGCACTTCCAGCAGCTTATCGATTTTAGTATCCCCTTCGAAGGCTTTTACGAACTGCCGCTGGCGGTCATAAATGGCCAGAAATGGGGCATATTTGATCCTGTAAAATGGAGCAAAGAAAAACTTGACATCCCTGCCTACGTGAATATTCTTGTATTGGTGCAGCTCATATTCCCGGCAAAAGTCCCGGATCTTGTGCAAAGGCTGAAACGTAGTCATCACAATCTCCGCATGTCGTAGCCTGTCCATATTTTTTTTGAATATGGCAGTCTGCTCCCGGCAATGGGAGCAGTCGGGACTGAAAAGCATGATGATTACCGGAGCCCCCCGGCGAAGCGAATGCTGTGTTATCCAATGCGTGCTGTCTTCCATCAACAGACTGAAGGAAGGAAGTGTCGGATTCCGGAGATAAGGGGCATCTGAGTCCTGTGAAAAGGCTCCTAAAGGAATCAACCCTAATAACAGCAGCGTAAAAATCCTCATGAACGGCAAATTTAGCAGGCTTAGCGCAACGATTTCCTTAAAAAAATGCAAAAACTGTAAAGCAAAAATTTTATGTAATTTCGCCCCCCAATCACAAGTATATAAATTATGGCAAACACATCCGACATCAGCAGGGGTATGATCATCAAACTGGATGGCAGTCTCTACTCCGTGGTCGAATTTGGCGAAAATAAAACGGCCCGCGCCGCCGCAAAGGTATGGGCTAAACTTAAGGGGGTAGACAACTCCCGCACTATAGAGAAGACCTGGAACTCCGGAGATACTATTTATCCGGTTCGGGTAGAACGCAAAGATTATCAGTACCTGTATAAAGATGAAAGCGGGTATAATTTCATGGATAGTGAAACTTTTGAGCAAATCGCAGTCCAGGAAAGTCTGATCGATGCCCCCCAGTTTCTGGTAGAGGGCCAGCCGGTTTCAGTACTTATCAATACCGAAACAGAATCTCCGATGTCTGTAGAACTGCCCGATAAGATTGTGTCAAAAGTGACGTATTCTGAACCCGGTCTCAGAGGCGACACAGCAACCCGTACCCTCAAACCGGCTACGGTTGAAACCGGTGCAACAGTTATGGTTCCCCTCTTCGTGAATGAAGGAGATGTGATCCGTATCAACACCAAAACCGGGGAATACATAGAACGCGTAAAAGAATAATTTTTAGCTGAAATACATCAAAAATGGGCGGAAAACAGGATTTTTTGCCCATTTTTTTGTTTTTTTCAATAAAAAATAAACCAACGGCAATTGTCTAAGATGCGTATCTTAGCCGCCTTGAAAGACGACCCCCAACAAACGTATTAAATTTACTTTTCATGGATTTTAAACAGATTCAGGACCTGATCAAGCTGATCAACAAGTCCAACATCGGTGAACTGACCATCGAAGAAAAAGATTTCAAGATCGTAATCAAGCAGAAGGAGGATGAAAAACTGACGTATGCCGTGGCTCCGGCCCTACAGCATGCTCCGGTGTATGCAGCTCCGGCAGTAGCCCATGGTCCTCAGGCCGCACCGGCAGATGCCGCAGCCCCAGCTGCTTCAAAAAATGATCAGTATGTAACCATCAAAAGCCCGATGATCGGTACATTCTACCGTAAACCAGGTCCGGGTAAGCCCGTTTTTGTGGAGGTAGGAGATGAAGTCACTCCGGGCAAAGCCGTCTGTATAATAGAAGCAATGAAGCTCTTCAATGAGATCGAAAGCGAAATCTCAGGCAGAATAGTCAAAATACTGGTGGAAGATTCTTCTCCGGTTGAATTTGATCAGCCGCTGTTCCTGGTGGATCCTTCCTGACGGATCGCTTTCTATTCATTCACCCAGTCCATTACATTATGACAAAAGACTCTTTTAGCGGGTTTAAAAAAATACTCATTGCCAACAGGGGAGAAATTGCCCTGCGTGTCATTCGTACCTGTCGGGAAATGGGTATCAAAACCGTGGCGGTATACTCTACGGCAGATAAAGACAGCCTGCACGTAAAATTCGCAGATGAAGCCGTCTGCATCGGCCGCCATGCCAGTGCAGATTCATACCTTAATATCCCACACCTGATGGCTGCTGCCGAAATTACCAATGCCGATGGTGTCCATCCGGGTTATGGTTTTCTGGCCGAAAATGCCAAATTCGCTGAAATATGCGGCGAATACAACATCAAGTTCATCGGTCCAACACCCGATCAGATCCGGGCAATGGGCGATAAGATCACCGCAAAGGAAACCATGATCAGAGCGGGAGTTCCGGTCATTCCCGGTAGCGATGGTCTGCTGAACAGTGTGGATGAGGCCAAAGGTCTGGCCAAAGAAATCGGTTATCCGGTCATCCTCAAGGCCACTGCCGGTGGAGGTGGTAAAGGGATGCGCGTTGTTTGGGAAGAATCAGAATTAGAACGTGCATACAATACGGCCAAAACAGAAGCAGGAGCAGCTT
>CANHUD010000217.1 GCA_947463665.1 Sphingobacteriales bacterium | reverse complement strand
GTGGATTGTACTGGACTCGAACCAGTGACCCCTACTCTGTCAAAGTAGTGCTCTAAACCAACTGAGCTAACAATCCGGTAAAATTTAAATTGTAAATATACGATCAAAATCGGATTGAGAAAAACCAGACCGGCAACTTAAAGAGAATATACAGTTAACCACTTGACTTACATTGTTTTTATTATTAGTTTCAAAACATATTAATTATTATTGTGATCATTCACTTATACGCTCTTTGCTGGAATGAGGCCGTCAAGCATCCTTATTTCTATCGCCATTATGATACATTCGTGACCACTTAAATTCACTGAATTTAGATTCTGATCATGAAGTGGAAAATGAACTGGAAGCAGGTACAGATGCGATCATGATACCGTTCATCCAAGTGATTTTTTCATACAACAGATAAAACAAGGTGGAAGTCGTTTTTGGCTCAGCCGAAACTTTCGAAGAATCTTTCAGTCTCCTCATCCTGAAATTTTATTACAACAAAACATACACATGCTGACCGGGCTATACAACAAGCATACAAAGAAGATGAACCTTTATACAGCCATACCAACCCATTAAACAGAAGTTCCGTCTGCATTGCTCCTGCATTTTTTTATATCTTTAGCCTGTGTACAGGTATTTACTCTTTCTCGTTCTCTTTTCAAGTGTTGCAGATTCAATCCATGCGCAAAAAATCAACCAAAACCGCCAGTTGCTGGCCAGGCGAATCAATGAACCCATCCAGATAGATGCCCGGGATACCGATCCTGCCTGGCAAAAACTTCCCATCGCCACCGATTTTTCCCGTGTTCTCCCCATGGACTCGGGCCGCGCCAATGCCAGAACAGAAGTCAGGATCTGTTTTGATGATAAGAACCTTTACATCCTGGCTATCTGCCGCAAACCCGGCAACTATCCCAACCGGGTGGAATCCCTTCGCCGCGATTTCAATTTTCAGCGAAACGATAATTTCATCGTATTCCTGGATCCATTCGATGACCGCACCAATGGACAAACATTCGGTGTAAATGCCGCAGGTGCCCAATGGGACGGTATGCTCGCAGATGGCGGAAAAGCCGATCTGAACTGGGACAATAAATGGACGTCCGAAGTAAAGGACTTTGGCACCCACTATATTTTTGAAGCAGCCATCCCCTTCACTACCCTTCGCTACAAAAGCGGCGTAAAAGAATGGGGCATTAATCTTAGTAGGAACGATATCAGCCTCCCGGAAAAATCAGCCTGGGCGCCTGTTCCACGCCAATTCCCGACGTCTACCCTCGCCTTCTCCGGTACGCTGGTGTTTGAAGAAGCGCCTCCGGCACCCGGTGCCAACATTTCTGTTATCCCCTACCTGGCCAGTGGTATGAACAAAAACCATGAACGCCAGACACCCACCCGCGTAGATGCCGCTTTCGGTGGTGATGTAAAAATCGGGATCACCTCATCTCTCAACCTCGACCTTACCTACAACCCGGATTTCTCACAGGTGGAAGTAGACCGGCAGGTAACCAATCTGGATCGCTTTGAATTGTTTTTCCCCGAAAGGCGACAGTTCTTCCTCGAAAACGGCGATCTCTTCGCCAATTTCGGCTTCTCCGGCTTACGACCTTTTTTCTCCCGCAGAATTGGCCTGGAAGCGCCTATTGTGGCAGGTGCCCGCCTCAGTGGGAAACTCAATAAAGACTGGCGCATCGGTGCGATGAACATGCAAACCCAACAAAACCCGGAAAGAGGACTCCCCGCCCAGAACTTTTCTGTACTGGCCCTCCAACGAAGAGTATTCGCCCGCTCCAATATCGGCTTGCTGGCCATAAACAAAGAATCTTCCCCCGATTTTATCAATCCGCTTCCGGGCAGACCCATCAACCGATACAACCGGAACATCGGACTGGAATACAACCTCGCATCGGCCAATAATAAATGGACGGGAAAAATCAACACATTCAAATCATTCACGCCAGGAGTGCGCCGTAACGACTGGGCACATGCAGGCAGCCTGCAATATGCCTCCAAACGACTGACACTCGGCTGGCAGCACGAATATGTGGGCGAACGCTACAACCCGGAAGTAGGCTTCGTTCCACGAAGAGGATACATCAAGATCAACCCATCCGCCGGTGTATTATTTTTCCCCGACAAAGGCGCCATACTCTCTCATGGGGTTAGAGTAGTAAGCCTGAGTTATTTCAATCAAAAAGGTGGCAGCCTGGATAATGAACATTACATGGTGTATACGATCACCGGTCGAAAAAATGGCACCATCTCCACTTTCCTCTCTACCGATTATGTAAAGCTCACCCAGCCTTTTGATCCCACCAACTCCGGCAAGGATACGCTGGCAAGAGGTACAACGCACGACTGGCGGGCTTTTGGCATGGAAATCAATTCTCCGCAACAGAAGCTGCTAACCTTTTCACTTAGTACAAGACTGGGAGGTTATTATCAGGGTGGTACACGGACCAACATTTCAGGAGAAGTGAGTTACCGGTTACAGCCCTATGCGATCTTTAGCATGGGCATGAGTTACAACGATATCCGGATGCGCGCTCCATGGAACCAGACCCAGCTCTGGCTGGCAAGTTCACGGGTGGATCTGACGCTGACCAATAAACTCTATTTTACCACCTTTGTGCAGTATAACAATCAGTTGAAAAACGTGAACATCAATTCACGACTCCAATGGAGGTATAAACCGGCTTCTGATTTTTTCCTGGTGTATACAGATAACTACCTTCCTGCCCCATTCTCCGTAAAGAACCGGGCAGTAGTATTGAAATTCACGTACTGGTGGAACTCCTGATCAACCTTTCCGACGGCCAAGTTCTTTCTGGATCAGTCCCAGTTCCCGGCTGGTTTGTCCGGCTACAGAAGAGTTCTCCTGTGCCCTGCGCATGAGATAGGGAATAACATCTTTTATCGGCCCGAAGGGCAAATATTTGCTTACACTATAACCTGCCTTGGCCAGATTAAAAGTGATGTGATCGCTCATGCCATACAATTGCGAGAAATGGACATGTGGGTGATCCAGCGGCAGATTCTTCTCTGCCAACAGATGGGCCGCCAGCAGACTACTCTCCTCATTGTGCGTAGCAACGATGATTGCGGACTGTTCAATGTGTTGCAGACATAGCCGTAAGGCTTCATTGTAATCCCGGTCAGACGATGCCTTATCCGGCTGAATGGGCGATGGATACCTCATTTTTTCAGCCCGCTCCCGCTCTTTCTCCATGTAGGCGCCCCGCACCAGTTTGATCCCGAGAATAAAGCCTCTCTGTTGAGCCGCTTCGATACTGTCTTTCACAAAGGCCAGCCGGTCGTGCCGATACAACTGAGCCGTATTGTACACAATGGCCTTGCCTTTATTGAAACGATCCATCATCTGGATCGTGAGCACATCCACCGGATCCTGTATCCACGTTTCTTCGGCATCGATCAGAACACCTACATTTTTTTCTACGGCCAGCGAGCAAATGGTAATGAGTCGGTTTTCAACCCGGTTCCATTCATCGCGTTCCAATGGAGTAAGCCCATCCAGAGCTTGCTGGAAACGCTTCATTAGTGAACCCGCAGCCTCATCAACGGATCTGTCCAGTTTTTCCAGCAGAGCAAACCGGGCCATGCCCGTAACCTTGATGCTGATGAACGGTATATTCGGCTGAGATGCCGCGTAATGGATGACCCGGATGAATTCATCTCTCGAATGGTCGAAACCCGTTTCACCATCGTGTCCGCCTTCTACCCCATAATCCAGAATGACTTTAACCTGATGGTCACCTAAAGTTTTAGCCACCGGTGCAGTTTCCTCCAGTGTCTCCCCACCTACAAACTGTTCGAAAATGGTTTGTCGGATCAGCGATTTGACCGGTAAGCCTGCTTTTATGGCCCAAGGGGTGAAAGCAGTACCTACTTTCACCAGCCAGGGATAATGCATGGCGGAGAATAGCAGGCTGGCTTTCTTCAGTTGTTTATCAGACTTATACGCAAACGCATTTCCTGTATTGTCAAACGAAATCACTCCCATGGCCTGATCATTGAGGGGGCAAAGGTAAGTGGATAAATCAATCAACCAACGCTGTACAAGGTTAAATCGCCTGGTGATTGAACGGCTGCAACACCATTTCCGATACAACACCCGACGCCGGTTGCTGACAAAGGAACCAGATCGACCTGGCGGCTTCCTCCGCTTTGATCATTTTTTCGCGTTGAACCCGAAGATCAATGGTATCCCAGAAAGGCGAATCCACGCCACCCATAAACACATTGGTAATCCGTACTTCCGTCCGTTTCAGCTCTTCCCGGATGCTTTGCATCATCCCCACTAATCCGTATTTGGAGGCCGAATACGCGGCTGCCCCAGCCATTGGCACTTTCCCCAACACCCCTGGAATATTGATGATCAGGCCCTTCCCTGCTTTTTTCATGGCCGGAAGAAAGGTCTTGACCAACATAAAACTGCCCTCCAGATTCACCTGTAAGGAGAGACGGAATTCCTCCAGACTAAGACTTTCCAATGGCTTGATGATGCCGATCCCTGTGGCATTTACGAGGATGTCGAGCTGCGGAATCTGAGCATGGATAGCCTCCCCCATCCGGATAATAGACGCCGGATCTGCCATATCGATCGAGAAAACACGCTCCGCCGGTATACGCAGCGAATCCGCCACGGCCTGCAGTTTTTCC
>CANHUD010000216.1 GCA_947463665.1 Sphingobacteriales bacterium | reverse complement strand
CCAGGAATTATGGGCTCACCGATCAGCCAATGAAGTGGCTGATGCCGTCCTCTCCAGCGAAACCCTCTGGGATGCCGATTTATCGGCACTTCCTGGTTTTGCCGATGCCGTGAAGCGCTATCTGAACGATTTCCAGCACAAAGGTGTTTTGGAAACGATTGCAGAACTGAAAAATCTATCGGTAACGGATTAACCCATAAAACAACGCGTGATGAAAGCGTTCATGAATGAGAACTTTTTACTGAGCAACAAGACCGCAGAGGAACTCTATCATACCTATGCGGCCACTTCCCCGATCATCGATTACCACAACCACCTGCCGCCGTCAGAGGTGGCGGAAGATAAATGCTACGATAACCTGACAAAGGTCTGGCTCTACGGCGATCATTACAAATGGCGCGCCATGCGGATCAACGGGGTGGATGAATCCTATGTAACAGGCGGGCAGTCGGACCGCGATAAATTTCATGCATGGGCCCGAACCGTACCTTACACGCTGCGCAACCCACTATTTCACTGGACCCACCTAGAACTTCGCCGTTATTTCGGGATCAATGAAGTATTGGACCCATCAACCGCTGATAAGATCTACGACCAGGCCTCCGAAATGCTCCAGTCGGATGGCTTCACGGCAAGAGGTCTCCTCGAGCGGATGGATGTACGGATCATTTGCACCACCGATGATCCGGTGGACGATCTGAACCACCATCGAAAGGTAAAGGATGATGGCTGGAAGATCCGGATGTTCCCGGCTTTCCGTCCCGATAAAGCCATGAACGTGGATTCTGCTACCGGATTTAATCAGTATTTATCACTACTTGAAAAAGCGTCCGATACGTCGATCGGACGATTCTCAGAGTATGTTTCAGCGCTGAAGAAAAGACATGATTTCTTCGCCGCGCATGATTGCTGCGTAACCGATCACGGGCTCGAAGAAATCTATGCAGAAGACTATACAGATGCGGAGATCGCTCTGATCTTTGATAAGATACGTGGAGGAGCCGAGCTGAGTCGCGATGAAAACCGCAAATTCAAAAGTGCCATGCTGGTCACCTTTGCCCAGTGGGATTGGGAACGAGGTTGGGTGCAGCAATACCATCTGGGGGCCCTTCGGAACAACAACAGCCGTATGCTCCGGGATCTCGGTCCGGATACCGGCTGGGATAGCATAGGAGATTTTCCGCAGGCGCGTACTCTCTCGAATTTTTTTGACCGGATGGACCGCAACAATACGCTGGCGAAAACCATCATTTACAACCTGAATCCTGCTGACAATGCACTCTTTGCCACTATGGCCGGCAATTTCAACGATGGAACTACACCGGGTAAAGTACAATGGGGTGCCTCCTGGTGGTTCATGGATCAGAAAGATGGCATAAAGGATCAGCTCAATCTGCTGAGCAACCTCGGTCTGCTCAGCCGGGCGGTAGGTATGCTTACTGACAGCAGAAGCTTCCTGAGTTTTCCACGTCACGAATATTACCGCCGCATACTCTGTGATCTGCTGGGTACAGAAATGGAAAATGGCGAATTACCCAACGATGTCAAATGGGTAGGTAAAATCGTACAGGATATTTGTTACCACAATGCGCAAAATTTCTTTCCCTGGAAACGATAAAAAGTTGCAGTTAAATTTGGGGTGAATGAAAAAAGTCCTATTTTTGCCATCCCAAAACGGAAGGATCGGTAGTTCAGTTGGTTAGAATGCCGCCCTGTCACGGCGGAGGTCGCGGGTTCGAGTCCCGTCCGGTCCGCTTCTAACAATAAAAAATCCCCTGAATCTCAGGGGATTTTTTATTTACTCAAACTTCTCACCACTCCAACACTATTTCTTCCAGCAATGTTTTTGCCTGCAGCTGTTCCATCCATTCCTTCGGGATACTAACCTCTCCGTAGTGTACCGCTGCCAACACCCCGCTTATGGCTGCGATCGTATCTGTATCGTTTCCAAGGTTAACGGCGGTTAGGACTGCCTCTTTATACGATGAACTATTCAGGAAGCACCAGATCGATGCTTCCAGCGTATGTACTGCGAAACCGGAAGAAAAAATCTCTTTACGATCTGTAGAGGCAAACATCGAATCGGTTAGTCTGCTCATAAATTTTATGGGGTACTGATCGTGCCCAAATGCTTCAAAAACGGTGCGTTCCTGCATGAAAGCAACCGTATGTTGCAATGCCTGCTCTTTAGAACTTCCGTCCTGCAGCTCCCGTAAAAAGTGGACAAAGAACAGGCAGCACTCGGTGGAAATACTGCTGGGATGGGTGATGCGGATATCGTGTAACATAAGCGGGATGGCCTCTTCCAAATTCGGAAGAAAGGCATAGGGAAAGACACGCATCAGCGCACCATTTCCTGCATCTTGCGAATCAAATCCACTGTTTCGCCGCTGAAATCCATTTTGGCGGATATCATATAGCGATTTTCGGGTTTGAATGCCGATGTCAAACAACACTCCATGCGCCGTATAATGATCTTTCTCATACCAGCGGAGGAATTTTTCCGAAAGGTTGGCATCGTCTCCATCTTCTATAAGATTTTCTATTACGCAGAGTGCCATAGAGGTGTCATCACTCCAGGTTCCAGGCCGCTGGTTATGGGTGCCATATCCGGTGATTCCGGTGGCTGGTGTCTCATCCATTTCATTTCGGTCCAGAAACTCATAGGGAACGCCGAGTGCATCGGCCAGGGCAAATCCGAGTAAAGCAGTGCGGATGGGCAATCGTTGGTTCATGGTTAGGTTTTGGCAAAGGTGAAGGTTTAATTGTTAAAAAAAAATCATCGGGGTATATGCAACGGGAAAAGCAAAAGGTTCGTCGTAATTTCCGGTTATTCGTTTATAAATTTTTTTCCCATGACTCCCGAAATCTGGCAAATCTGGCTGATAGCTGCACTAATTCTGCTCATCGCTGAAATGTTCACCCCAGCCTTCTTCATGGCCAGCCTGGCTGTGGGTTGTCTCTTCGCAGCAGTACCGGCTGCAATGGACCTTTCACTTCCCTGGCAGTTGCTAACTTTTTCTGTGGGTACGCTGGTAGGATATTTCGGTGCCCGTCCTTTTCTGCTTCGATATGCCGGTAGAAAAGAGGATGTCCGTACCAACGTAGAGGCATTGTCCGGGAAAAATGGGCTGGTCACCGAAGCTTCTGATCCGGATTCCGGATACAGTCGGGTACTGGTGGAGGGGGACGACTGGAGGGCGGTCACTGAAGATGGATCGCTTTTATCAAAAGGAGAGCGTATTTCCGTGATCCGGGTGGAAGGAACCCTGCTAACTGTTGTCAAACTTTAATTCAATCGATATGGGTACAACCGTTGTTTTTTTAGTCCTTGCCCTGCTGGTGGTGATCTTTGCCATCCGGGGTTTCAAAATCGTTCAGCAGTCAGAAACCATGGTGGTGGAGCGACTCGGAAAGTATCACCGTAGTTTATCTGCCGGTATTAACATTATCTGGCCGATCATCGACCAGCCACGCGAGATCATGTGGCGCTATGTAAAAGAGGATACTGGGGGACGAAACCTGGTTCAGAAAAAGAGTGTCAGCCGGATCGATCTGCGCGAAACCGTCTATGATTTTCCTAAACAGAATGTGATCACCAAAGACAATGTGGTCACGGAGATCAATGCCATCCTCTATTTTCAGGTAACCGATCCGGTGAAGGCTGTTTATGAGATCTCTAACCTGCCGGATGCTATTGAGAAACTCACCCAAACCACGTTGCGAAATGTGATCGGAGATATGAATCTGGATGAGACACTAACCTCCCGGGATGTTATCAACGGGAAGTTGCGGGCCGTTCTGGATGATGCCACACACAAATGGGGAGTGAAGGTGAATCGGGTGGAACTGCAGGATATCAATCCTCCTCATGATATCCGCGATGCGATGGAAAAGCAGATGAGAGCTGAGCGCGACAAGCGTGCCAGTATCCTCACGGCAGAAGGTGCCAAACAGGCACAGATTCTTTCTTCCGAAGGGGAAAAATCTGCTGATGTTAACAGAGCTGAAGGAGAGAAACTGGCTCGTATCCTCCGGGCAGAAGGGGAAGCTGAATCGCGCATTCGTATAGCAGAAGCAGAAGCAGCAGCCATCCGGAAAATTACCGAAGCGGTTGGCTCTGCCAAAAGCGATCCCGTTCAGTATCTGATAGCGATGAAATACATTGAAACCCTGAGCCAGATGGTGTCAGGACAGGATAATAAAGTGGTGTACGTTCCCTATGAAGCATCCGCTGTACTATCTTCTGTGGGTAGTATAAAGGAGTTGCTTGGTTCTAAATAATCGAACAGCACCTTCGTTTTAAACCCTGATCTGCGGATCGGGGTTTTTTATTGAGCGTACTTTCCGTAAATTGGCTTATGCAGCAAAGATCGAGTACATTCCGTTTAGTCTTTCCGTTAATTCTGTTCATTTCCTTCTTTTTCGGAAATACGCAGGCCCAGCGTTCGACCATCTGGTACAAATCTCCTGCAGCCAGCTGGACGGAAGCGCTGCCGCTTGGAAACGGCCGGATCGGTGCCATGGTTTTCGGAGGAGCAGAAGAGGAGCATCTTCAATTGAATGAAAATACCCTGTATAGCGGGGAACCATCTCAAACCTATCGGAACGTAAAGATCACGCCTGAAAGTTTTCAGCAGGTGATGACGCTGTTGAAGGAAGAAAAAAATACAGCCGTTGATGAGTACGT
>CANHUD010000215.1 GCA_947463665.1 Sphingobacteriales bacterium | reverse complement strand
CGGAATAACCTTCACTGTCACCATGTGCGGGGGCATCAAAAGCCAGTACTTCGTAACCCAGATGTATGCTACGGGCTATGTGATGATCAAACTTTCTGCAGGAAGACTCATATCCATGCAATATCATCAGTCGCTTTCCAGCACCTTCATTCCATCGGAATCCTTTTATCCAATGACCGTTATGTTTGAATTGAAGGGGAGTCGCTTTTTTGAAAATATCCGGAAGCGCATAGCGTGTCCTTTTTCGTGGGCTGGTGAACAGGCGGAAAGCTTTTTTGGCCGCCCACGTAGGAGAGATCACCGAAGTTAGGTTCAGTTGGGCCCTGAAATAACCAATAACCAGTTTCTGTGCAAGTTTCATCTTATCTTTCGCAAAGATATCATTTAAAGGTCAACTTTCTGTATTATGAATGTGCTGGAGAAATTCACTAAAATACGGGCAGTAGTGCTCGATATGGATGGGGTATTAACCGATGGAGGGTTGCTGATCATGCCCGATGGGGAGTGGATAAGACGAATGGATATAAAAGATGGCTATGCCCTGCAGCTGGCTGTCAGATCCGGTATTCATGTTGTAGTAATGACAGGTTCCAGCTCTGCCCCAGTGGAGGCCCGGCTGAAGCGGCTGGGAATTAAGGAAATTTATCATCAGGTAGAAAATAAAGCAGAATGCCTGAAACAGTTGCTTAATACATGGCAGCTTTCCAACGATGAAATTCTTTACATGGGTGATGATGTACCGGACCTGAACGCTCTGCAACTGGCAGGCCTGAGCTGCTGTCCTGCTGATGCCGTAAGAGATGTGTTGGAAATAGCCGATTATATTTCTCCTTACAAAGGCGGCATGGGATGTGTAAGGGATGTATTGGAGAAACTTTTGCGCACACAGGGAAAATGGTCTGTTCAAAACCAACTGACCAGCATTTGAGTTCTAACTTCACACCATGAAAAAAGCCATAGCCTTTTTCCGACTGATACGCTACCCGAATCTGCTGTTTATTGGTCTTACCCAGATCCTGTTTCACTATTCAATCATTCATCCTGCTTTTGCTTCCACCGGTTTTCCGGATCCGCTTGATCAGGGGGCATTATTTCTTATTATCGCAGCGTCTGTGCTCATCGCTGCCGGTGGGTATGTGATCAATGATTATTTTGATCTGAACATAGACCGGATCAACAAGCCGGAAAAACTGGTAGTGGATAGCCTGATCAGCCGGCGATGGGCAATTTTACTGCATCTGGTGCTCTCTGTTTCCGGTTTGTTTCTGACTGCCTTGTTCAGTGCCAAAACCCGAAATTTTGTTCCTTTTCTTTTTAATATCGGCGCAGTATTGCTCCTGTGGCTGTATTCAACCAGTTTCAAAAAACAATTACTGGTAGGCAATGTAGTTATATCGTTGCTGACAGGATGGGTGGTTCTTGTATTATATGTTTGTGTAACTCCTATCGGTCCGTCTTCTACTATTAAGCAGCTAATCGTTCCGTTGAGCAGAATTTACAAATTTGCAGCATTATACGGAGGGTTTGCGTTTATCATCTCTCTTGTCAGGGAAGTAGTAAAAGACATGGAAGATATGGAAGGTGACCGAAAATATGACTGCAAAACCATGCCGATTGTCTGGGGCATCCCTGCTACAAAACTATTTGTATCCGTTTGGTTGATTGTGCTGATCTGCGCACTTATAATTGTCCAGATGTATGCCCTGCAAATGGGATGGTGGATATCCGTTTTGTATAGTATTCTTCTTCTGATCATTCCATTATTGCGTACCCTCAAAATTTTATTGCCGGCAGCGAATCCTTCCGATTTTCACAAACTCAGTAAATCTGTAAAATGGGTGATGTTTTTCGGAATTCTTTCAATGGCATTTTTTAAATGGTATCCTGCATGAACAAAATTATTCTTGCCTCCCAGTCTCCCAGAAGAAAACAATTATTAGAGTGGGCTGAAATTCCTTTTGATATCATCGTATCCGGGGCAGACGAAACGTATCCTGAAGATCTGCCACTGGAAGACATTGCAGTTTATATTGCCCGAAACAAAGCTACTGAAGTCCGTCAGGTAGTTGCTGCAGATTCCCTAAAGGGGCATCCCCCCATTCTGGCGGCAGATACCATTGTTATTGCCAACGGTACAGTGCTGGGTAAACCGGAAGATCGGGATGATGCCATCCGAATGCTTCAGATTTTATCGGGTATCACTCATCAGGTTATTACCGGGGTCGTACTCTTAACAGATCAAGATGAATATTCCTTTGCAGAAAAAACAGATGTCACCTTTCATACGCTAAGCAGGCAGGAAATTGAAGGGTATGTTGATAAGTATAAGCCCTACGACAAAGCAGGTTCTTACGCGATACAGGAATGGATCGGCGTAGTGGGAATACAAGAAATCCAGGGTGATTTCTATAATGTAATGGGGCTGCCGGTGAGCAGGGTCGCTCGTCTTTTACATCAATTATCAACGTGATTTTCTATTCAAAATCCGGTGAATTCACGTTGACCACTCTTGGACGGCTATGTAGTTTGCAGCATGACAGAAAAGTTGCTGCAATATATCTGGCAATACCAGATTTTTAATTCAATTGGGTTAACTACCATCGATCAGCAAAAGATCACCATCCTTTATCCCGGCAGTTGGAATGCACATCAGGGACCCGATTTCATGATGTCAAGAATTCTGATTAATGACAGGGAGTGGATAGGGAATACGGAATTACATGTCAAAACATCCGACTGGTTGTTACATCAGCATGATAAAGATTCAAATTATAAAAATGTAGTGCTGCATGTGGTTTGGAGGCATGATAAAGATCAGCCGAACGCGATTCCTATTGTAGAACTGGAACCAAGGGTGCCGGTAATGCTATTAGACAGATATCAGGAGTGGTCCTTAAACAAATCGTTTATCTCCTGTGCCGGCAGTATTCAGATCGTAGATCAGAAAATCATTCAACCATATTTATCGTGGCTGCTCTCTCAACGTATTCATCAAAAATGTAAAAGTGTACAGGATCTTGTAGACAGCCTTGCAGGTGATTGGGAAGAAGCCTTCTGGAGACAGCTGGCCAGAGGCTTTGGGCATAAAGTGAATGCTGACTCCTTTGAAAGGATCGCACAGTCTGTTCCATTTAAGCAGCTTTACAGGCATGCACAGTCCGTATTTCAGCTGGAAGCCATTCTGTTCGGACAGGCCGGACTGGTCTATGCCTCCATACCGGATGAATATGGAAAAGCACTGTATGAAGAATTTCAATTTCTGAGAAATAAATTCAGACTGAAAAAATCAGTTTTCCCCGTTTATTTTCTGCGAATGCGCCCCATAAATTTTCCAACTATCCGACTGGCTCAATTGGCCGCTTTGATCCATCAGGTTCCGGATCTGTTCCGTTGCATCAGAGAATGTCCAGACCTTACAGAACTGAAGAAACTACTACGGGTGAAGGCAGCCGGCTATTGGGAGGATCATTACCGTTTTGGAGAACCCTCTATCCGATTGGATAAAACGACTGCTGATGGCTTAATTAACAAGCTTATCATAAACACCATTCTCCCTTTTCTACGGGCATATCATACAAAGAGAGGTGATACTGGTAAAATTGAGTTGCTTGATCGTTGGCCTTCAGAAATGAAAAGTGAATACAACTCAATAGTATCCGGATTTACCTCGCTCGGGATACAGCCACGGAACATGGGAGAATCACAGGGGTTGCTTGAATTGAAATCAGCCTATTGTGATCAGTTGAAATGCCTGGATTGCGCGATGGGAAGATTTATACTTCGCCGCAGCAGTTCCTGAACATTCAGACTGGCCAGTTGAAGTTCACATGGATCTCAATAGAGGGATGCAGACTTTCTTTAACCGGACAAGACCAGGCGATCTTTTCCAGTTCTTCCTTCCTTTCCGCCGGCAGGCTGAACGAATCCGGATAATGAAATGTTAAATTAATGCGACTAACCCGCCTTGGCTGCCAACTCATGATCTTTTCCGTGTCAACGCGTACCTTTTGCAATACCTGCTCCAGGTCCCGTGCCCGGATGGCCATGGTGGTGAGCATGCAGGAAGCCAGCGAGGTTGCCAGAAGATCAGTTGGTGAAAACCGAAGGCCCTGACCCTGATTGTCGGTTGGTGCATCGGTTTCCATTATGGACCCCGATTGAAGATGGATGCATTCAGTTCGCAGATCGCCCGTATAGATTACAGATGAGGTCATGATTTTTTTATAAATTTACAAATAAGTAAACATACAAACGTGAAAACAGTCATTTGGATGATGCTACTACTTTCTTTCCCGGTAGCTACTACTGCTCAGATCAGGAAAGATCGTCAGGATAAGAAAGATGAAAAACGAGACCGCATCAACCAGATTCTTCGATTGGAGGAGGAAGGTGAACCAGGTTTTCGTAAGCATTCCATTTTTCATTTCAAAATGAATACGGATGGCTATGGCTTTGGCTATGAACTTGGCAGATCCAAGTCCGTCTTTAAAACCACTGTATTTCAGTTAGAGTTTAATGAGAAAAAACATCGGAAAGAGGAAAAACAATCTAGAGGCAGTGGAGGATTCATTCTGGGTAACCCATTCATTTTTGGAAAGCAAAATTATTTTTACCAGCTGAAACTAGGGGTGGGTCAACAGAAAATGATTGGCGGGAAAGGAAACAAAAATGGTGTGGGTGTTTATGGAATTTTTGTAGG
>CANHUD010000214.1 GCA_947463665.1 Sphingobacteriales bacterium | reverse complement strand
GCGGTTGGCAAGGGCGTTGATCTCTCCCAGTTCAATCCGCATGCCGTTCAGTTTGATCTGATCATCCATACGTCCGAGGTACTGGATGTTGCCATCCGGCAGCCATCGGCCCAGATCGCCTGATCGGTAGAGCCTTTCCTCTTTTTTATAGGGGTGCGCGATAAATTTTTCTTTTGTCAGTTCCGGTCGGTTCAGATAGCCACGGGCCAGACTGGAGCCACCCAGACAGATCTCCCCGGGCAATCCCGGCGGAACCAGCTGTTGTTCTTCATTGAGTATAAAAAATCCGGCGTTGGAGATCGGTTTTCCGATGGGAATGAGATCATCCTCTTTTTGGGTGAGGTGCCGGCTGATATAATAGGTTTCGGTTGGGCCGTAATTATTGATCAGCGGGATGCAGGTAAAACGGTACCAGTTACTAACCAGATGGGTGGGTAGTTCTTCTCCGGCTGCGAGGATCCGGCGGATGGATGCGATCTGTTTTCTGCTGTATTCCTCCCGGCTCTTCATAAAATGCAGCAGCTCCTGCAATACACTGGGTACGAAATGCAGGCTGGTGATGTTTTCCCGTTCGATCAGGGAGAGGAGTTGCATCGGGGAGTACAGCGTTTCGGAGGGGCAGCCAATGAGTTTTGCGCCCCATGCCAGCGGCATGAGGATTTCGCTGACGGATACGTCGAACGTATAAGATGCATATTGAAGAATGACCTCATTCTCTCCAAAATCATTCTCTATCCACATGTTATAGAGTCGGTCTGATAAGGCGCGGTGTTCCATCAAAACGCCCTTGGGAAGCCCGGTGGAGCCGGAGGTGTAGAGGCAGTAGATGAGGTGATCGGGCTGAATAACGATATCAGGAGGATGAACCGGAAGTTCTGCCCGGAGGTCTTCAAATCTGCGGATCCATGCTGTATCGATGCAGGTGAGTGCCTGGCTGTCGTGCAGGATGAACTCCACCCGCTGATCAGGCAGTTGGGGATCGATGGGCAGATAAGCGGCTCCTGTTTTCAGCACGCCAAGGATAGCTACCACCATCCAGTGGGAGCGCTGGAGCTGCAGGGCGATGAGCTGATCCGGTGCGGGGGTATGTTCCCGGATGAGCAGGTTTGCGAGCTGGCTCGACAACTGATCGAGTTCAAGGTAGGTCAGGCGGATGTCTTCAAAAACAACGGCCTCCCGGTTGGGGTGTTTGGATACCTGCTGGCGGAAATGATCGAGGAAGGTTTTATCGGTTGGGTAATAAACCGGTGCAGGGTTCAGCTGGTGCAGCAGCGTTTCTTTGTCGGCTGCATCCAGCAGATCGATTTGCTGCAGGGCTGTATCCGGTTTTTGCGTCAGCAAAATCAGCATGTACCGGAGATGCCGGCAAAGCATTTCTATGAACGCCGGATCATACAGATCGGAATCGTATTCCAGTGTTCCTTCCAGTTCGTCGTTTTTTTCGATGAACTCGAAGAGCAGATCGAACTTAGCGGTTTTATTCGATGGTGCAGGCAGCACGGATAATCGGGTATCCTGCCAGTGCCATTCCTGTATCTGTTCCAGGGTGTTTTGCAGGATGATCATGACATCGAACAAAGGATGGCGCGAAGGATCCGGCGGGAGCCGGAGTTCGGCGATCAGCTCATCGAACGGAAAATCCATATTGGCAAAAGCCTCAAGGGTGGTGTTGCGCACCACCTGCAGGAGATCAAGTACCGTTCGGTTGTGGGCGCACCGGACGCGGAGCGGGAGGGTATTGATGCAGGCACCCATCATCGGCTGCGCATCGGGGTGGGAGCGGGCATTCGCGGGTGTTCCCAGAACGATGTCATCCTGCCGGGTATAATACCGGAGCAGGGCCTGAACGGCGGTCTGCAGGGTCATGAAGAGGGTGACATCTTGTTGGGCCGAAAAGGATCTAAGGCTTTTGGTGAGTGCCGCATTAAACCGGACTCGTACCTGGTTTCCGCTGTAGGATTTGAATGCCGGCCGCTTTTTACCCTGTGAAAGGTCAAGCCGAGGGATATCCTGCCCGGCAAACTGTTGTAGCCAGTATTGTTTTTGCGGGGCGATGAGTGCTGAAAAGTCCGGACTGTTCTGCCAGTGGGCATAGTCGCGGTAAGCAATGACCGGTGTTGGCAGCGTTGTAGCGGTTTCTTCCATCTGCTCCTGGTAGAGGCGTGTCCATTCCTGCATGAACAGGCCCATCGACCAGCCATCGGTCAGAATATGGTGGATGGCCAGCAGCCAGATATGATCTGTTGTGGATCGTTGGATGAGGATATTGCGCAGGAGCGGACCCTGTTCGAGATCGAAAGGGGTATTCAGACTGGCTTCGAGGCAATGGTTCAGGGCATCCTCCTGTTCCTGTTCTGTTTGTTGTGTATGGTCCAACCTGTTCCAGTGAAAACCCGGATGGTGGGGGTCGATGAAAAGCTGCACGGGCCAGTCGTGCCGGTCTTTTCGGAAAACAGAGCGCCAGGCTTCGTGGCGTTCAATGATGGTCAGGAAGGCTTTTTCAGCCACTGCTGCATCAAAAGGACCTTTTATGGAAACGATCCAGGGTACGATGTAGGCGAGGTTGGAAGTTTCCAGCTGGCTCAGGATCCAGAAGCGTTTCTGGGTGTGGCTGAGCGGATACTCCTCCTGTACTGGTGCGAGGGGAATGGGCTGGAAAGGTGCATCCTGTTTGGATTCGATGCAACGTGCCAGCTGTTCGATGGTAGGGTGGGTAAGCAGGTCTGGCAGGCTAAGGCGTATGCCCATTTTGCGGTAGATCTGACCGGTGATGCGAATGCCTTTGATGCTGTTTCCTCCGAGTTCGGTGAAGGAAGTATGGATGCCAGTTTGGCCGGGGGTGGTTCCTAATATGCTGCTCCAGATTTCAGCCAGTTTTATATGCAGGTCCTGTTCAGGAGCAGTATAGTCTGTTTGCACTATATGTATGGCGGAAGGATCGGGCAAGGCTTTCCGATCCACCTTGCCATTGGCGGTCAGGGGCCATTCGTGGAGCTGTACATAGAAGGCCGGGACCATATAGGAGGGGAGAAGCCGGAACAATTCAGTGCGCAACTCTTGCGGACTGGCCTCACCGGTGAAATAGGCTACCAGTTCAGGATCGGCACTCTGCCAGCTGCGGGCCAGTACGAGCGCCTGTTGCACATGCGCCAGTTGGATCAGCGCCTGCTCGATTTCTCCGGGTTCGATGCGGTAGCCTCTGATTTTGACCTGATGATCAGTACGACCCAGGTATTCAAGGTCGCCGTCGGCTGTCCAGCGGACCAGGTCACCGGAGCGGTAGAAACGTTCTCCCTGGAGATGAGGAATTGTTACAAATTTTTCGCTGGTCAGTTCCGGCCGGTTGAGGTAGCCCCGGGCCACGCCTTTCCCACCGATGCAGAGTTCGCCGGGTTGTCCGGGTGCACAGGGTTGCAGGTGCGGATCCAGTACATAACAGGGAGTATCGGCGTGCGGCCTGCCGATATTGGAGATGCCTTCGCTGATTTCTTTGTCGCGGATTTCTTTGAAGGTTGCGAAAACCGTGGTTTCTGTTGGACCGTAAATATTGATCAGCGTTGTTTCGGGATATTGACGATGCCACCAGGATAGTTGTGGAGTCTGCAGGGATTCCCCTCCAATGAACGCATAACGTATGGTATGTTTTGGAGGTTTGGGGAAGTTCTGGAGTGTATCGGAGAGGTTGTAGAAAGCGGAGGGCGTCTGGCAGAGAACGCTCACTTGCTGACGGATCAGTTCCTCTGCGAAAAGAAGGGTGTCCATCGCCATTTCTTTGGGAATGACCACCAGTTTTCCTCCGAATAAAAGAGCACCATACATTTCCAAGACCGAGAAATCGAACTGGAAATTATGGAACAGGCTCCATACGTCCCGTTCATGAAAGTTGAACCCGCCGGTTTCCGGAAAGAAAAGCCTTACCAGATTCCGGTGCTCGGTCAGCACCCCTTTGGGCTGACCTGTGGTACCTGAAGTATAAATAACATAGAGGAGTTGTTCCGGCAGGATCTGCACGTCCGGACATGTATGCGGGAAAGAGGATGGTTGGGATTGAAACTGTTCGAGCAACGAAGCAGTTACAGAGATCCGGATACCAGCATCCTCTCGGATAAAAGCTTTTCTGGACTCCGGACTGGCCGGATCCATGGGAACATAAGCGGCTCCCGTTTTGATGATTCCAAGCATGGAGATCACGACCCATTCGCTTCGTTCCAGTTCAATGCCGATGCATTCTTCCGGCATGACCTGGTGGTGTAGGAGCAGGTAGTGGGCAAAACGGTTTGAAAGATCGTCGAGCTGTCGGTAGGTATAGTGAGCTGATCCGAATACAAGGGCTGTGTTATCCGGTGTTTTACGGAACTGATTGGTTAGTAGTGCTGTAAGGGTGTTGGCTGAAGTATGATTCATGGAAATAGCAGGTGTGTCCAGAGCAGCTGTTCGGTTTGTATCCCGAGACCAGGCATTCATTTTCTCCGTAGTCGAAGAGAATCAGGTAGTGATTATGTTGAGTATAATAATTAAAATACTAAACTAATATATTAGAGCAAAAAAGGCAAGAGGTTAAGGATGCGTAGCTAAGGCCCGAACAATTAGCAGTTCTACGTGTAACATTCCTATGTACCGGGTATGGATTATCATTTGGCTGAGTGTGTTAATAGCCTGTAAAAAGGAATCGGCAGATTCCATTATATCCTCCCCCGTTCCCTTCCGGCCTACACCAGCTTCCCCGAATACCTGGCTGGCGCTGGGTGATTCGTACACCAT
>CANHUD010000213.1 GCA_947463665.1 Sphingobacteriales bacterium | reverse complement strand
TAGGCACCCAGCGCATATACAAAGTCCCAGTTCGACGTATGCGGAGCTGCTATGACCACACATTTTCGAATACCGGGAGGCATTCCATTTTGAACTTTCCATCCCTTAAACCTGAACCACCAGGCAAATAATCTTGTCATAATTTTTCTTTAATGCGCTTCCAGCCAGTTTTCACCAATGCCCGCTTCGGCGATAACAGGAACATCGTTGGGTAAAGGTAACGCCTGTTGCATATTCTCCAGTACCAGCGCCTTCAATGCATCCACCTCATCCCGGTAAACATCAAATACCAGTTCATCATGCACCTGCAGGATCATCCGGCTACGGAAACCTCCTTCTTTGATCGCTTTCTGTACCCTGATCATCGCCAGTTTGATCATATCAGCTGCCGTTCCCTGAATAGGTGAATTGATGGCGTTTCTTTCCGCAAATCCTCTCACCGTAAAATTAGCACTGTTGATATCCTTCAGCCAGCGCTTACGTCCCATCAGCGTCTGCACATACCCATGTTCACGTGCAAAAGCTACCATATCGTCCATATAGCCCGTAATACCGCTGAATTCCTTTTTATACTGGTCGATGATGGTCTTCGCCTCCGTTCGGGATATGCCCAGATTATCCGCCAGTCCAAACGCACCCTGCCCGTAAATGATCCCGAAATTCACACTCTTTGCCTTGTAACGCATTTCCTTGGTCACGTCTTCCTCCGCCACTCCGTAAACTTTGGCAGCTGTGGCAATGTGAATGTCCTTATGCTGTCGGAAAGCTTCACACATGTTCGGATCACCGCTAATTGCTGCCACAATCCGTAATTCAATCTGAGAATAATCAGCCGATAACAATACCCTGTCCTTTCCACCTGCTACAAATGCTTTACGGATTTCCCTACCCCGGTCACTTCGGATTGGAATATTCTGCAGATTGGGATTGTTACTGGCCAGCCTGCCGGTTACAGCCACAGCTGATCCATAGGTAGTGTGGACCCTTCCGGTTTTCGGATGGATCAGTTCCGGCAAGGCATCAACATACGTGGATCGTAACTTCGTTAGTTCCCGGAACACCAGCACATCCTCCGGTACCGGATGCAGATGCGCCAGTTTCTGCAACACATCTTCGCCGGTAGCGTACTGACCGGTCTTGGTTTTTTTGGCCTTAGGATCAAGCTTCAGCTTTTCGAACAATACCTCTCCCAATTGCTTCGGTGAGGCCAGATTGAACCGAACACCTGCTGCGGCATATACCCGCTCCTCTGCCGCTTTTGCCTCTTTATCGAGTTCCACTGAATACTCTTTCAGAAACCCTTCATCAATCCTTACGCCCTCAAACTCCATATCCTTCAATACCTGAACCAACGGCAGCTCCACCTCATACAATACCCGATCTACCTGCTTTTCAGCAACCATCGGAACAAACGTATGCTTAAGCTGTAACGTAATGTCCGCATCCTCCACCGCATATTCGCAGATCTTTTCCAACTCCACGTCCCGCATACTTCCCTGGCCCTTCCCCTTTTTCCCAATCAGTTCTTCAATATGTACAGGCTCATATCCCAGATACTGAGCACTGAGCAGATCCATACCACGCTTACCTTCCGGTTCGATCACATAATGTGCCAGCATCGTATCAAATAACCGGCCCTTCAGTTCCACCCCGTAACATTTCATCACCAGCAGATCGTATTTCAGATTGTGCCCCACCCAGCAAACATCTGTCCGGTCAAAAACCGGACGGATAGTATCTAAAATGGTTAGTACCTGATCTTTTTCCGGGGGGCAGGCAACATAATACCCTTCATGCATGTTCCAGGAAAAACTCATCCCCACCAGTTCTGCCCGGGTGGCATCCACTCCGGTGGTTTCGGTATCAAACGAGATCTCCTTTTGCAGCAGCAGCGCCTCAACCAGCACCGCTAATGCTGCCGCATCGGTAACTGGTTTGTAGTTATGTGGAGTATTGCCAATATTACGTTCTGCATTCCACCCTGCCGGCGCATCTGCTTCAGGTATGGCTGTTTTTATTTTAGTTGCCGGTGCCGCCACCGCGTTTCCAAAAAGATCCTGCTGTACGCCAGGAGTAGCCTCCACTCCTCCAAAATCCTCACCCAGTATGCGTTTTCCAAGTGTCCTGAACTCCAGTTCGGTAAACACTTCCCGCAACACATCCTTGTTCATTGCCTTCACCCGAAAATCCTCTTCATGAAAAGCAACCGGTGATTCACAGTTGATGGTGGCCAGTCGCTTACTCATGATGGCCAACTCTTTACCATTCCGCACTTTCTCACCCAATGCTCCTTTTATACTATCTGAATTGGCTAGCACCTCTTCCAGTGTGCCATACTCCGCCAGTAATTTTGCAGCAGTCTTCTCACCAACTCCGGGAATACCGGGAATATTATCCACTGCATCGCCCATCAGTCCGAGTATATCGATCACCTGCGATACATTTTTAATATTCCATTTGGCACATACTTCTGCAGGTCCCATGATCTCGATATCACTTCCCTGATAAGGTGGCTTATAAATACGGATATGCTCACTTACCAATTGTCCATAATCCTTATCGGGCGTTACCATATACACAGTGTACCCCAGCTTTTCCGCCTGTTTGGCCAATGTGCCGATTACATCATCTGCTTCAAAACCATGTGTCTCAATAATCGGGATATTCATCCCTTCAATAATCCTCCGGATATGTGGCAATGATGCCAGCAAATCTTCCGGCGCTTCCTGCCGGTTGGCCTTGTATTCCGCATAATCGTTATGCCGTTCCGTTGGTTCCTCTGTATCAAAACAAACAGCCATATGCGTTGGCTTCTGCTTGTTTAACAAATCGATCAGCGTATTTGTAAATCCAAACTGGGCGTTTGTATTCACTCCCTTGCTTGTAATACGAGGATTCCGCATCAACGCATAATAAGCACGAAAGATCAGTGCAAAGGCATCTAATAAAAACAATTTTTTCTCCATGTTCAAAATGGTTGTGATTGGTTAAAACCTGTTTTCCAAATAATAGGGTAGCATCTGCCGCCACGTAGGCCAGTCGTGATGCATATCATGTCCCCACAATGCGAGCTCATGCTGGATCGACTTGTTCCAGAGCACCTCTGAAAATCGCCGGTTGGCCTCGGGATCCTCGTGATTTCCCTGACCGGTTGCCAGTATCAGCTTACCGCTTCGCATCTTTTCTAATGTGCTATGATCGGTCAGATTTGGAATAAAATGGATCGGAGAATTGAAATACACCTGCTCATCATAATACCCCTTGCTGTATTCGGTCAGATCATACACACCACTCATGGCAATCACTCCGCTGAACAAATCCGGCCGACGGAGAAACAGATTCATAGAATGAAGAGCTCCAAACGAAGCCCCTGTCAGAATTATGGATGTTTCGGGGGATGTATGCTGCCGTATGAACGGTACTACTTCCTCCGTAACATAGGCATTGAACTGGTTATGTCTTATGGCTTTATGTGCGCCTTCCATCGACGGATGCATCCAGCTCTCCGTATTGATGCTATTGACGGAAAAAATCTTAAAACGACCGGCCTCCACCAATGGTCGGATATGATCCAGCAGCTGAAATCGCTCATATTCCAGATAATCCGCTGCTGCAGTTGGTATCATCAGCACCGCCTGTCCGTAATGACCATAAACGGCGATGGGCATGTCTTTTTGTAAAGCCGGACTGAACCAGTAATGTTCTTCTTTTTTCATGCTTTAACTATTCAGTTGCCACTCGTCAGCTTCAACGTGTCCAGCTTTTTCTGTGCTTCAAACATCAAATCACGCAATCGCGCCGCTTCCATAAAGTCAAGATCACGTGCCGCTTTTTCCATCTGCTTACGGATCTTCTGTACAGCCTTCTCCGCCTGAGGAACCGTATGGTATCCCTCCTGTTCTTCTGCCGCAATCGACGAAACAGACACTTGCTCAACCATGGCCTTGGGATCTTCCGGATCATACCCTTTGATGTCCAGTACAGAGGTCTGGGCCATTACCTGTTCCTTACTCTTTATCACTGTCCTGGGTGTGATTCCATGGATGCGGTTGTACTCCATCTGTTTGGCGCGCCGTCGATTGGTTTCATCCATCGTCCGCTGCATGCTTTCCGTGATCTTATCTCCATAAAAAATCACCAGTCCATCCACATTCCTCGCAGCCCTTCCCGCAGTTTGTGTCAGTGATTTCTCGTTACGCAAATATCCTTCTTTATCCGCATCTAAAATGGCCACCAGTGATACCTCCGGAAGATCCAGCCCCTCCCGCAGTAAGTTCACACCCACCAGCACATCGATCACGCCAAGCCTCAACTGCCGGAGAATCTCCACCCGGTCGAGCGTATCCACCTCACTGTGTATGTATTTCGATTTGATGTTGATCCGATGTAAATACTTGTCCATCTCCTCCGCCATCCGCTTGGTTAAAGTAGTTACCAGCACCCGATCCCCTTTGCGGATGCGCTTGTCGATCTCATCCAAAAGATCCTCTATCTGGTGATGACTGGGCCTTACTTCAATGGGAGGATCCAACAGGCCGGTTGGACGAACCACCTGCTCCACCACTACACCCCCGCACTGATCCAGCTCATAATCACCCGGGGTGGCAGATACAAAAATGATCTGGTTTAACAACGATTCAAACTCGTGAAAATTCAACGGCCGGTTGTCCAGTGCCGATGGCAACCGAAACCCATAATCTACCAACACCATCTTCCTGCTCCGGTCTCCGCCATACATACCACTTACCTGCGGAATGGTCTGGTGACTTTCATCGAT
>CANHUD010000212.1 GCA_947463665.1 Sphingobacteriales bacterium | reverse complement strand
TTATCTGTTCAAGGCCCTGCACTGGATCATGAAACTCTCTCCCATCGGGGCATTTGGAGGCATGGCCTTCACCATCGGTAAATATGGTCTGGCGGCACTGGTTCCCCTTGCTAAGCTGATGCTATCCGTTTACATCACGATGTTTTTGTTTGTAATCGTGATCCTGGGAGGCATCCTAAAATACTACAAGATCAGTATCTGGAAATTTTTATCGTTCATCAAAGAAGAGCTGTTGATCGTACTGGGCACTTCTTCTTCAGAGGCAGCACTGCCCACGCTGATGAGTAAACTGGAGCGTTTTGGCTGTCATAAATCCGTGGTAGGCTTGGTAGTCCCCACCGGATATTCGTTCAATCTGGATGGTACCTCCATTTATCTTTCGATGGCCATTATTTTTCTAGCACAGGTATTCAATATCGACCTAAGCTTTTCACAGATGCTCACCATTGTTGGCGTTTTAATGGTCACCTCAAAAGGCGCAGCAGGCGTTACCGGGAGCGGGTTCATCATTCTGGCATCAACGCTGAGTGCTGTAAAAGTGATCCCGATGGAAGGGCTTGCGTTGCTGCTGGGGGTAGACCGGTTTATGTCGGAAGCACGGGCCATCACCAATTTCATCGGAAATGGAGTGGCTACGGTGGCGATTTCCAATGCGGAGAAGATGTTTGATCGGGAAAAAATGGAGTTGGTGATTGGTGATTAGTGATTAGTGATTAGTGATTACACTAACATAATACTACCTTAACAATTCCTTTACATTACAGGCGTACCTATGCACCCTAAAACTACACTCCATGAGAAAGTTAGCAGGGGCGATGGTTTGCCTGTTTGTATTCTTACAGTTGCAAAGTATTGGCCAGACCGGTTCACTCCGTGTCAAAGTAAAGGATGAAGAAAATCTGAATCTTCCCGGGGCAACGGTAATGCTGATGCCCTCCAAAAACAATGCGGTAACCAACCAGCAGGGAGAAGCCCTGTTCACCGGACTGGCAGAAGGAGACTATACACTGACCATTCAATATCTTGGTTATCAGTCGGCTTCAAAGAAAATAACCGTTAAGGGTAGTATAACCGAAGTAGTGGAAAGTCTGAAGGCCGGATACAAATCGGAGAAAGAGGTCATCGTAATGGGTGATCGGCTGAAAGGCCAGGCGAGAGCACTGAGTCAGCAGAAAGCTAATCTAAATGTATCGAATATTATTTCTGCGGATCAGATTGGACGTTTCCCCGATGCGAACATCGGAGATGCGATCAAGCGCATTCCAGGTGTAGCGATGCAGAACGATCAGGGAGAAGCCCGTAACATCATCATTCGTGGTATGGGACCTGAATTAAATGCCGTTAATCTCAACGGAGAGCGAATTCCATCTGCCGAGGGCGATAACAGACGCGTGCAGATGGACCTGATCCCGGCAGATATGATCCAGACAGTGGAAGTGAACAAAACACTGACACCAGATATGGATGCCGATGCCATCGGAGGATCTGTTAATTTGGTTAGTCGTACCCCGGCAAACGGACTTCGACTTTCCGGAACAGGTGCTGTGGGTTACAACCCTATCCGAAACAGTTATATCGGATCTGCCAGTTTTATTGCAGGTAGCAGAACGGCCAACAAAGCGGTTGGATACCTCTTCAGCGGATCGTTACAGAGCAACGATTATGGCTCCGACAATGTGGAATCGGTATGGCAGAAAGATGCAAATGGAAAATTATACGTTGCCGACCATGACATCCGCAAATACGATGTGAAACGTGTTCGTCGTTCCATATCTGGAACCTTCGATTTTAAACTGGCTCCTAAGAGTGTGATTTATGTGACCGGAACCTATAACTGGCGGGATGATCTGGAAAATCGGTTCAGACTGCGCCACCGGGCAAGAGGAAATGCTTCGAACCTGATATACGATGCAGCCGGGAATATTACCGGTTATACGGGTGGTGAGGTATTGCGGCAAACCAAGGGCGGTATTCTGAACGACAGAAATGAAGGTCGCAGGCTGGAAGACCAGCGTGTCCGTACTTTGGCGGTAAGAGGAGATCATGTTTTTGGCAAATTACGGATGGACTGGAATGCCCAGTATGCACGAGCTTCGGAAGTGCGCCCCAATGAGCGCTATGTATCGATGGGCCGCAGAAGCATCACCGTTTCACAGGATATTAGCGATCCAACCTATCCATTATTGACGTCAACCACTTTATTGAAGGATTATACCCGCTTGAATGAACTGACAGAGGAGTTTCAGGATCAGTTCGAAGAGGACTTTAATGCTAAACTGAATTTCCAACTGCCCGCATCCTTTGTGAAAGGTCAAAAAGGAAGCTTCAAATTTGGAGCTCGCATTCGCTCCAAAACAAAAGTCCGTAACAACAGTTTTTATTCATACGCACCAACCACGGCGAATCGTCCATTCTGGGCGAACATTGATCTGTTGCCAATGTCAGATCAAACAGATGCAGGATACTATGCCGGATCCAAGTTCAAAGCAGGTCCATTCGTGACTTCTACCTTTCTGGGTTTACTGGATTTAAAAAATAATACACAGTTTACGGAATCGGATGTTCCAGCAGAATATCTCGCAGGAAATTACGATGCAGATGAGACCATTAGCGCCGGATTCGTTCAATGGAACCAGGATCTGACCGATAAGTTGAAACTGGTTGCGGGTGTACGTCTGGAAAATACTTCGCTCAACTATACCGGTAATATTGTAGAGGATGAGAAAAACTTCAAAGGAAAATCTTCCTTTAAAAACAGTTATGTAAATGTATTACCTAGTGTGAATCTTCGGTATGCGGCCTCTGACAATATGATTTGGAGACTTGCAGCCACCACCGGTATTGCCCGTCCGAAATACTACGACTTGGTTCCTTACTTCAATGTTTTGCTGAGTGATCAGGAGCTGAGTACCGGAAATCCGGATCTTAAACCGATCAAATCCGTCAATTTCGATCTGATGGGAGAGAAATATTTCAAATCGATCGGTATTGTTTCCGGTGGAGTATTCTTCAAGAATCTTAGCAATTTTTATTACACATACCGCGATGAGTCGTTCACCCGCGAAAAGTTTGCAGCATCTTTCCCATCAATCACCAATAACCCGATTGTGGCTGGTGACCAGTGGCAGTTTACACAGCGCCGGAATGGGAGTTCAGTTAATGTATGGGGATTTGAAGTGGCCTATCAGCGCCAGCTGGATTTTCTTCCCGGTTTCCTTAAAGGACTGGGTATTTATACCAACTATACGTATACAGGCTCGCGCTCTAAAGGAATTTACGATGGCTCAGGTGATCTGGTACGAAGCAATGTAACCCTTCCGGGCACAGCTCCGCACATGTTCAATGGCTCGTTATCGTATGAAACAAAGAAAATCGTTTTACGAGTATCGGCACATTATACGGCAGCCTATGTGGATGACAGTGACGACGCAGGATATAATGCGGACGCCTTTTATGATCGGTACTATGATCAGCAGTTCTTCCTGGATGTGAACGGTTCATACGCCTTTACGAAAAACTTCCGCTTTTTTGTGGAAGCTACCAACCTGACCAACCAGGCGTTGCGGTATTATCAGGGCGACAAATCACGTACAGCACAGATTGAATTCTATGGCCCCCGCTACAATGCCGGACTGAAGTTTGATCTGGTTAAATAAGTTAATCTATTCATGTTTAATAGCCCGGCAATTGAATTGCCGGGCTTATTTTTACACTCATATGAAAAAAGAAATTCTGGTTTTTGCTACAGTGCTGCTGATCGGATGTGGGAAAAAAATTTCCTCTGATGCACTGGTTCCCTCAGTAGTAACCGAATCTGTTATCGGAGACAGTGATGATCCGGCCATCTGGATCGATTCCCTTCATCCGGAAAACTCCATTGTACTGGGTACGGATAAAGACGAGAAGAATGGCGGATTGTATGTGTTTGATTTGAAGGGGAAGATCGATCGAAGTCGGACCAAAACAGGCATGAAGCGCGTGAACAATGTGGATGTAGGGTATGGCTTTCTTTGGGGTGGGAAGCGAATTGATATTGCTGTTTGTACAGAACGTAATCTCGACAGAATCCGCGTTTATCGATTACCGGACATGACCGAAATAGATGGCGGGGGATTGCCCGTCTTCGAAGGCGAATCCATTCGATCTCCCATGGGTGTGGCTTTGTACCGAAGGTCATCTGATAGTGCAATGTTCGTAATTGTTGGTCGCAAAGCAGGACCCCGCGAAGGCTATCTGGCTCAGTACAGGTTGCAGCAGGATGGCCAAGGGAAGCTTCAGGCGAAACAAGTGCGGATGTTTGGAAACTATTCCGGTAAAAAAGAGATTGAATCTATAGCTGTGGATCAGGAGCTCGGGTATGTATATTATTCAGATGAACAGTTTGGTGTTAGAAAGTATCATGCTGATCCTGACAAGGGAAATAAAGAGCTCGCCGTTTTTGGAATGGATGAGTTTCTGGAAGACAACGAAGGAATTTCGATTTATGCAACCGGACCGGGTAAAGGATTCATCCTGGTTTCGGACCAGTCAAATTTCAGCTTCAACGTGTATCCCCGGGAAGGATTGAGTGGCAATCCGCATACCCACCAGCGCGTAGGTGTGATCGATGTGTCTGCGAAAAATTCCGATGGATCGGACATCACAGCTACACCACTCCCCGGATTTCCAAAAGGCCTCTTCGTAGTTATGAGCGACGATAAAACCTTCCATTACTACCAGATGAAATAACCTTTCCCCGACCTTGGAGGTGCCGACCTTGGAGGTGCCGACCTTGGAGGTGCC
>CANHUD010000211.1 GCA_947463665.1 Sphingobacteriales bacterium | reverse complement strand
GTGATTTATATGCAACCCATCCTCCCCTTCGCCCTGGCATTTGCCGCTGGCGCGATGATCTACGTAGTAGTGGAAGAAGTGATCCCGGAAACCCAGCGGGATAAATATACAGATCTGGCCGTAATGGGCTTTATCGGCGGGTTTATAGTAATGATGGTGCTGGATGTAGCACTGGGTTAGAGATTAGAGGTTAGAGAATAGGAACATCTAATCTCTAATCTCTAACCTCTAATTTCTTATCTTCGTGCCCCTTAACAACTACACAATGGCAGAAAAGATTAAAGTGGCCAATCCGGTAGTAGAACTGGATGGCGATGAGATGACGCGGATCATCTGGAAGTTCATCAAAGACAAACTCATCCTTCCTTACGTTGACCTGGATATCAAATACTACGATCTCGGCGTGGAATACCGCGACGAGACGAATGACCAGGTGACCATTGACGCAGCCAATGCTATCAAGCAATATGGTGTGGGTATCAAATGCGCTACCATCACCCCGGATGAGGCGCGTGTAAAGGAGTTCAGCCTCAAGCAAATGTGGAAGAGCCCCAACGGAACCATCCGCAATATCCTTGATGGAACTGTTTTCCGCGAACCCATCGTGATCAAAAATATTCCCCGACTGGTCACTACCTGGGACCGCCCAATTATAGTGGGCCGCCATGCCTTTGGTGACCAGTATCGTGCTACCGACTTCGTAGTACCGGGTAAAGGAAAGCTGACCGTAAAGTTCGAAGGTGAAGACGGACAGGTGATCGAACACGAAGTGTTTCAGTTCAAAGGCGGTGGCGTAGCCATGGCGATGTACAATACGGAGGATAGTATCAGAGGTTTCGCCCGCAGCTGTATGAATATGGCCCTGCAAAAACAATGGCCCCTTTACCTCAGTACTAAAAACACCATCCTCAAAAAATACGACGGACGGTTCAAGGATATCTTCCAGGAAATCTTCGAAGCTGAATTCAAAACACAGTTCGAACAGGCTGGTATCACATACGAACACCGCCTGATCGATGATATGGTAGCCAGCGCCATGAAGTGGAACGGTGGCTTTATATGGGCTTGTAAGAACTATGATGGTGATGTACAGAGTGATTCTGTGGCCCAGGGCTATGGTTCACTCGGACTGATGACCTCCGTTCTGGTTACTCCCGATGGAAAGACCATGGAAGCCGAAGCGGCACATGGTACCGTTACCCGTCACTACCGCGATCATCAGAAAGGGAAACCAACGAGTACCAACCCCATTGCATCCATCTTCGCATGGACCCGTGGACTGGCCTTCCGCGGTAAACTGGATGAAAACCAGGCACTGATTGATTTCGCGAATGCACTGGAAGCTGTTTGTATTGAAACCGTTGAAAGCGGCAAAATGACCAAGGACCTCGCGGTTTGTATCCATGGGAATAAAGTAAGTCACGGTGAACATTACCTGTACACCGAAGAATTCCTGGATGCCATTGACGAAAACCTGAAAAAGAAGTTAGGATAACAACACATGACTGATAAGCTCTCCCAACTGGCAGCTTCTCTGCAAGGCGATCTACATCTGGGGAAGGATATGCGTATCCTCTACGCCACTGATGCATCGGCTTACAGAGAGCTGCCACTGGCAGTAGCGATCCCGCAAAACGTTGAAGATCTGCGCAAGCTGATCCGCTTCGCCCGGGAAGAAAAAACCTCTCTAATCCCCCGTACCGCCGGCACCTCACTGGCCGGACAAGTTGTAGGAAACGGTATTGTGGTGGATGTGTCCAAATATTTCAACCAGATCCTTCACCTGGATACCAACCAAAAACGCGTACGCGTTCAACCGGGTGTAGTCCGAGATGAACTCAATCTTTATCTTAAACCGTTTGGGTTATTCTTTGGTCCGGAAACGTCTACCGCCAACCGCGCCATGATCGGTGGCATGGTGGGTAACAATTCCTGCGGCTCCAACTCTGTAGTGTACAGAAGTACGCGCGAACATCTTCTATCGGTCAAAGCCCTCCTCAGCGATGGATCTGAAGTGGAATTCAAAGAACTGGACATCGATGCTTTCCATGAAAAATGCGAAGGCGATTCGCTGGAAGCCTCCATTTATCGGGAGATCCGCTCCATGCTGAGTCAGTACGATAACCAGGTAGAGATCCGTAAAGAATTCCCATCCCCTTCCGTAGAACGCCGCAATACGGGCTATGCCATCGATGTGCTGCTGGAAACCGCACCGTTTACAGCCGGCGGACCTGCCTTCAATTTCTGTAAACTGATTGCCGGTTCCGAGGGTACACTCGCCTTCATCACCGAGATCGAACTGAATGTGGTGGAGCTCCCACCCAGAGAGATGGGATTGCTCTGCGTGCATTTTAATTCAGTGGATGAATCGCTCCATGCGAATCTCATCGCCCTGAAATACCATCCCAGCGCCAGCGAGCTGATCGATCACTACGTGCTCGAATGCACCAAAGACAATCGCGAACAGGCTAAAAACCGCTTCTTCGTTCAGGGAGATCCGGGGGCTATTCTGGTGATAGAGTTCTGCAAAGAAACCCGGGAAGAGATAGTAGCTATTTGCCAGCAGGTAGAGGCTGATATGCGGGCAGCCGGACTGGGCTATCATTTTCCCCTGCTGTTCGGAGACGACGGAAAAAAAATCTGGTCGCTCCGCAAAGCCGGACTGGGCCTGCTTAGTAATCTTCCCGGTGATGAAAAAGCCGTTCCGGTAATTGAAGATACAGCAGTGGATGTAAAAGATCTTCCTGCCTACATCCGGGAATTCAATGTGATCCTGCAAAAACATGGATTGTATTCTGTGCATTACGCGCATGCCGGCTCGGGAGAACTGCACCTGCGGCCGATCATCAACCTGAAAACTAAAGAAGGGCAACGACTGTTCCGCGTGATCGCAGAAGAGATCGCCACCCTCGTTAAAAAATACAACGGCTCTCTCAGTGGTGAACACGGTGATGGCCGTTTACGGGGTGAATTCATCCGCCAGATGGTGGGCGAACACAACTACCAGCTGCTTCGAAAAGTGAAACAGATCTGGGACCCGCAACATATTTTCAATCCGGGTAAGATCGTGGATACGCCTCCGATGGATACGATGCTCCGGTATGAACCCGATCAGAAAACGCCGGCATTCAACACGGTGTTCCGCTTTTACAACCAGGACATCCTGCAGCATGCAGAACAATGCAATGGTTCAGGTGATTGCCGCAAATCACACTTGTCGGGAGGCACGATGTGCCCCTCCTACATGGCCACGCGCAATGAGAAAGACACTACCCGTGCAAGAGCTAATATCCTTCGGGAATTCCTAACCCGTTCGGATAAGGAAAACCGGTTCGATCACAAAGAAATTTACGATGTACTGGATCTCTGCCTGAGTTGCAAAGGCTGTAAATCCGAATGTCCGTCCAATGTAGATGTGGCGAAGTTAAAAGCGGAATTCCTGCAGCATTATTACGATGCCAATGGTGTTCCGGCTCGTTCCCGACTGATAGCGAATTTCACACAATCTTCCCAGCTGGCGTCCATATTTCCGGCAGTGTATAATTTTGTGGTTCAACATCCGCTGACCAGCAAGCTGTTTAAAAAATCGGTTGGATTTGCCGTTCAGCGTACCCTACCCACTTTGTATAGTACTACTCTGCGCAAGTGGTATAAGAAACATGATAAAAAGAGAGCAGACCGGAAAGTAGTACTGTTCTGCGATGAGTTCACCAATTTCAACGATACAGAAATTGGCATAAAAGCCATTCTGCTTTTGGAGAAGCTGGGCTATGAAGTACTACTTACCGATCACCTGGAAAGCGGTCGTACCTGGTTATCGAAAGGTCTGTTGCGAAAAGCACAGAAAATTGTAAACCAGAACATCCTGAAACTATCCAAAGTAGTTAGTAACGATGTCCCGCTCCTCGGCATCGAGCCTTCAGCCATTTTAAGTTTCCGCGATGAATATCCGGATCTGGCCTATGAGGAAAATCTGGAGACAGCCAGACAATTGGCGAAGCAATCCTTTCTGATCGATGAGTTCCTGGCGTTGGAAGCAGAGAAAGGGCATATTCAAAAAGAGCAGTTTCACAGCAAAGCTAAAAAAATCCTGCTGCATGGCCATTGTCAGCAGAAATCCGTGGCATCCATAACCCCTACGGTGAAATTACTCTCTCTGCCCGAGCACTATTCCGTGCAAACCATACCATCCGGCTGTTGTGGCATGGCGGGCTCTTTCGGATATGAAGTAGAGCATTACGACCTGTCGATGAAGATAGGCGAACTGGTCTTATTCCCGGCCGTTCGGAAAGCAGCCGATGAAACCCTCATCGCTGCTCCCGGAACCAGTTGCCGCCACCAGATCAAGGATGGAACGGGTAAAAAAGCCCTTCATCCGGTGGAGATTTTATTTGAAGCGCTGGTATAAATTTAGCTTCTATCACTTCCCGGCTTTTTCAATAAAGCCTGAAGCTCATCCAAATGTTTAGTATATACTTCGCGAGGTGTTGCGTTTTGTTTGATGCAGACTGCAGCGGCTTTTCCAACCACTTCTCCCATCATACCGCAGGTCTTCATCACCCGCACCGGACCGAGGCCAGTCTTGGTAACGCTGATGCAACGTCCTGCCATAAACAGATTCTTGATATTTCTTGAATAGAGACTTCTATACGGAGCCCAGTATTCCCCTCCATACTGGTACTCTTTACCACGGGTATAATTGGAAATGAACTCCATATCTTCAAGCCCGTCCTTAAATTCTGCCTTTGGCATATGCAGATCAACATGCCAGGAACAGGGAAAGGCGGCATCCTCAAATTTTCGTTGAGTT
>CANHUD010000210.1 GCA_947463665.1 Sphingobacteriales bacterium | reverse complement strand
GAAGACCCGTTGCTGGCAGAATTGGATGCCCATACCAGGACCTACCACCCGGAACCGCATATGCTCAGTGGCCGCCTTCAGGGACGCCTGCTGGCCATGCTTTCCAGGTTGCTGAAACCCCGGTATATCCTGGAAATCGGAACCCTTACCGGTTACAGCGCCCTCTGCCTCGCAGAAGGATTGACGGAGGATGGAGAACTCCATACCCTGGAAATTCGGGAACGGGATGCCGACATCGCCCGGAACTTTATCCGGCGGAGCCGCTTCGCGCAGCAAATCACCGTCCACACGGGATCGGCACCCGAGTTGCTGGAAAGCTTACATTTGCCCTGGGATATGGTATTCATCGATGCAGATAAGGTCAATTATATTTCGTATCTGAATGCGGTGATCGGGGACGTAAAATCCGGAGGACTGATCCTGGCCGACAATGTACTATTTCACGGGCAGGTACTGGAGCAGGACATCCGGGGAAAAAATGCAAAGGCAGTACACGCCTTCAATGAATGGGTAAAACAGGATGATCGGATCGAATCCTGTCTGCTTACCGTGCGCGACGGGCTGATGATGATCCGGAAAAAATAGAGGAAGCATGAAAGGACTACTAACATTTTTGGCTATTATGAGCTGCCTGCTGTCCGCACAGGCACAGGTGCCCCCCACCCGGGCAGATTTCATTAACCAGTACATCGACACGTATAAAGAGCTGGCTATCGCAGAAATGCAGCGCACAGGCGTTCCTGCTTCAATCAAACTGGCACAGGGAATTCTGGAAACGGAAGCCGGCAGAAGCAATCTGGTGCTGCGTTCCAACAACCATTTCGGGATAAAATGCAAATCTTACTGGACCGGCCGAAAGGTTTATCACGATGATGACGCTAAAGGCGAATGTTTCCGGGCCTACCCGTCTGCGGAAGATTCCTGGCGGGATCATTCCGACTACCTGAAAGCCACTCCGCGCTACACCTCTCTTTTCCAGCTGTCACCGGATGATTACAAAGGCTGGGCGTATGGTCTGAAAGCGGCAGGATATGCCACCAATCCAAAATATCCGCAGATCCTGATCCGGTACATCGAAGAATATAAACTGAATGAGTACTCTCTACTCGCTCTGGGTAAAAAACAGCCCCAGCCAATAAGGGAAAACAGATTTGTAGGAACGGCGGTACATTCCAATGGCCTGAAAGAATCAGCCTTACTGGCGGCCGCCTCCCGCAGTTCTGTAAAAACATATCCAACCGGATTGTTCACCATCAACCGAACCCCCGTACGTTATCTGCCCAAAGGGAGCTCACTTCGGACCCTGGCCATAGAAGAAAATATTTCTTTGTCGGTCCTGTTGGAATACAACGAGCTGCGCCAGGATGATGAAGTGCTGAAGCAGGATCAGCTGGTCTTTCTCCGACGGAAACCGGATACCGGCGAACAGGATGTGTATGTAGTGGAGGAAGAGGAGGATATGTACCAGATTGCACAGCGGCTGGGCATTCGGCTGGAAAGCCTGCTTGGGCTGAACCAGGTGACGATGAATATGAAGCCGGCCATCGGAGAAAAGATTTATCTTCAAAAACCCAGAACCGGCCGGGTCCGGCTTGCCAACAGCAAATAACCACTATGTCGAACTATCAGGTACACGATAAACAATTCACGCCCTATCTGAGTGCAGCTGTTATTGACGCAGAGGTAAGCAGACTTGCCACGGAACTCAACCGTGACTATGCAGGAAAAAATCCACTTTTTATTGCCATTCTCAGCGGATCCTTTATGTTTGCTTCAGATCTTTTCAAAAAAATAACGATCCCTGCTGAGATCTGTTTCATAAAACTGGCTTCCTATAAAGGCACCCGTTCCACCGGAAATGTTATCACCTCTATCGGACTGGATGAAGATGTTCATGAGCGTGATGTGATCATTCTGGAAGACATCATCGATACAGGCAGAACACTCAATGCTTTTCTGCCACAGCTGGAGCACCAGCAACCCCGATCCCTGAAAATTTGTGCGTTGCTTCACAAGCCCGATTGTACAGTTTTTCATGTACCCATTGATTATCTCGGATTTTCGATACCCGACAAGTTCGTATTGGGATATGGACTGGACTATGATGGTCAGGGACGGAATCTTCCCGAGATCTACCAACTGGTGTAATCAACCGATCGCCATATATGAATGCCTTCCGAATATGCCTTTTACTGGTTGCGGGGGTTGGCATCACACACATCGCTGTCGCACAGTTTTTTGTGCGCGGAGAAGTGAAGGATGAAAAAGGACGTGGACTGCAAAATGTTAAAATCAGGATGCAATCGACAGGCCTTACGTACTCCAGTGGGGTAGAAGGTTCTTTTGGCATTCCTCATAAACAGCGATTCGACAGCCTGACGTTCATTTTGGAGGGCTATGAACCGCTTACCATTGCTGCCGATGCAGCACTTTCCCTTCAGGTGCAGTTGAAAATGCAGGCACATACGGCGAACCGGCAGCGACAGCAGATCCATTCCATTTCCGGTAACCTCGATAAAAAAGAGAGGAAGCAGCTGGCAGCAGGGGAGGAGACCTACAATGCTCTGATCGAAAACTCATTTCTGGAAGCCGCCCGCTATCCCTCCACCAGTCTGATCCTGAATGTAGACCGTGCCTCTTACAGCAATATCCGGCGGTTCATCCATATGAACAGTGCCATTCCCCCGGATGGCGTTCGGATTGAGGAAATGCTCAACTATTTCAATTTCCGGTATACGGAACCTCCGGCCGATAGCCTGTTTTCTTTCAGCAGCTATCGGACGTCCTGCCCATGGAACAATGCCCGGCAATTGTTTTTCATTCAGATGAATACCCGTAAACTGGATATATCGAAGGTGCCTCCGGCCAATCTGGTTTTTCTGATCGATGTTTCCGGGTCTATGGATATGCCCAACCGACTGCCTTTGTTACAAACATCGTTCCGAAAACTGGTAGATCATCTCCGCCCCTCAGATACGGTGTCGATCGTTGTCTATGGTGGTGAAACGGGCATCATGCTTCCGCCTACCAGCGGTGCCGAAAAAGATTCGATTCACCGTGCATTCGATGGATTATCGGCCGGAGGCCAGACGCCCGGCGAAGCCGGGATTCTGCAGGCCTATGCTCTGGCAGAAAAGCAATTCATAAAAGGTGGAAACAACCGGGTAATACTGGCCACTGATGGCGACTTTAACGTAGGGCAGCGAAATGAGGAACAGCTGGAAGGACTGATCACCCGAATGAAACAGACGGGTATTTACCTGACCTGCCTGGGGGTTGGCATGGGCAATTACAAAGACTCCAAGATCGAAGCACTGGCTCGCAAAGGGAACGGAAATTTTGCGTATCTCGATAGTGAAGCAGAAGGCGAGAAGGTTTTGGTTACCGAATTGATCCAGACACTCTATACTGCTGCCGATGATGTGTACATGGATGTGACCTTCGATCCGAAAAAAATCAATGGTTACCGGCTCATTGGATTTGATAATAAAAGAGGCGCATATTCAGATACCACGCGCTCGATTGAGGGTGGGGAAGTCGGTTCCGGTCACTCCGTACTGGCACTTTTCGAGATCGAACCCAAGGAAGGATTTGCGCAGGAAGAGACGATCGCAACCGTACTGCTGCACTATAAGAAACCGCAGGATTCGATCAAAAGAGAAACGTCTTTCCGCTGCCGGGAGGTTCCGGTTCCGTTTGATTCCGCTTCTTCCGATTATAGGTTTGCCGCTTCCGTTGCCCTGTTTGGCATGATGATCCGTCACTCTGCATTTGTGAAACAGGTAACCTGGACAGATATGATCAGTATAGCACAGAAAAGTGCCAACCCTTTCGAACCCCTCCACAGGGAGTACCTGTCTCTTCTACAGAAAGCACAAAAAATTTACAGTCCGCTTCGCCGCAAACGGGGACGTTACTAACCGAACATCTCCCGGATCTTCTCGAAAAAGCTCTTGTCGCTTTTATCCGGTTTAGGCGTGAAATTAGGAGAGGACTGCAATTTTTCAATCATAGCTTTTTCTTCTGCAGACACCTGTTGCGGAATCCAGACATTCACATGGATCAGCTGATCTCCTTTTTCATAGCTATTGTTGACTGACGGAAATCCTTTTCCTTTGAGGCGGAATATTTTTCCTCCCTGCGTTCCGGCAGGAATTTTGATCTTGGCCTTCCCGTCAATGGTGGGAACTTCTACCTGAGCGCCAAAAACCGCATCCGGAATAGAAATATGCAGATCGTACACAACATTCAGCCCTTCGCGTTGCAGTTGCTCGTGTGCCTCTTCTTCAATGAGAATGATAAGATCGCCCGGCATACCGCCCCGTTCTCCCGCATTGCCTTTTCCCTGCATATTCAGCTGCATCCCTTCCTGAACGCCTGCCGGAATATCCATGGTTACGGTCTCTTCCCCATATACCCTTCCGTCTCCTTTGCAGTTCCCGCATTTGTTGGTGATGGTTGAACCTTCTCCATTGCAGGATGGGCAGGTGGCCACCGTCTGCATCTGACCGAGAAATGTATTGGATACTTTTCGAACCTGGCCTGAACCGCCGCAGGTAGTACATTTCTGGAATGCGTTCTTATCCTTCGCGCCATTACCTCCACAGGTGGTGCAAGCAACGTATTTTTTTACTTTGACGGTCTTGGTAGCGCCTTTGGCCATCTCCTCGTACGTCAGTTTGATCTTGATCCGAAGATTCGATCCGCGGGATCCTCTGCCTCTTCCTCCACCGCCACCGCGTGCCTGTCCACCAAAGAAACTACCGAAAATATCGTCGCCGAAAATATCCCCGAACTGGCTGAAAATATCAT
>CANHUD010000209.1 GCA_947463665.1 Sphingobacteriales bacterium | reverse complement strand
ATGCGTTTCAATGCGAACATGAAGATGGAGGAAAAAAATCAGTTGATGCTGGATATGCCGGCTGAGAGCTTATTCACGGAATTTGTGCTGGATAATGATGGTGATCTGCTATTTGGAAGGAGTATAAAGGCCGGTAACCGCGATTATATCAAGGCCTTTGATCTGATCGCCAAACGGGCGAATGAAGACCGGTTTGAGTTCTCCAATATACCATTGACCGATAAAACGCTGGATGAGGTCAAGATCAAGCCTGATAATATCAACAAGCGGTTTGTGATCAATTCGTTTTTTTACAAACAGCGTAAGGGGAATATTGACGGGATGTATAACCTGGTCTGGAACAAGGCGGATGGGAAAATAAGTGCTCAATCGGCCGTTATGTTTGGCGATACACTCCGGATCGATGCGAAATCTGAGAACATACCGATGAAGCAGGCTTTCAATGATTATTTTATCAAGCATGTGATTCCCCGGCGGGACGGAGGTTTTGTGGTGATGGCCGAACTGTATTATACCACCTCCCGGGGCGGTGCCTGGAACCGGTGGGATTATCTGTATGGATTCAATTATTTCACGCCGATGGACATGTGGTATTATTCACCTTACAGCTCGCTGAATTACTGGCGATGGAACGATCCGTTCAACCGGTTCGGCATGAATACCACGAGGCACTATACGGAGAATGTAGTGCTGATGTCGTTTGATGCGGATGCAAAACTGCAGTGGAGCAATGTGGTGCGTAAGAATCAGTTTGATGACAATACGGATATGTATTTATCCTACCAGATTTTCAATACCGGCGGGGAGATCAAATTCCTGTTCAATACGCTGGAGCGGCGGCAGCATATTTTGTCTTCTGTTGCGCTGAACCCGGAAGGGCAGCTGAAAAGGGAGCCCACGATGCGGAATCTTGATCAGAATTACCAGTTTATGCCGCGGTATGGGAAGCAGGTAGGTGCCCGACAAATCGTGTTGCCTTGTATGTACAAGAACTATATTTGCTTCGCCAAACTTGATTTTTAAACCAGCAGCGTGCCCGGCGTATTTCGAAGCAGCAATCCACTGAACCTCCTTCTCGTTTTTTTCATCGGGATGCTCCTGAGGTATCATTCTTTTGTGGACCCCGTAACGCCGGGGCTCTCGGCCATTGAAGGGTTTTTATACCGATGGATCGTTCAGGGACTGGTTCGTTTTGCCGGTGAAGGATCGATCCTTTTTCCGTTGATCAGCTACCTGCTTGTTTTTCTGCAGGCGGTGTTGCTGAATGCGTTTGTGAACCAGCACCGGATGTTTGGACGCACCCAATATCTGGTGGCCTTTTGCTATGTGCTGGTTACGGCGTTGAGGCCGGAATGGTGGCAGTTTTCTCCGGCTTTGCTGGTGAATACAGCATTGATTCCGGTCTGGAACAATCTGGTAAACCTCAACAAAAGCCAGCAGGCGAAATCGCTGCTTTTCAGCACCGGCATCATTATTGGATTGAGTTCTTTTATTTATTTCCCTGCCCTGGCATTTTTTCTCCTGCTGCTGGTGAGTGTGCTGATTCTGCGGCCATTCCGGCTTCCGGAATGGATCAACGGGTTCATGGGCCTGCTGATGCCGTATTATTTTCTTTTTTCCATCAGCTTTCTCACGGATCAGTGGGACAGGGAACGATTTTTACCCTTCCCTGCATGGAGCATGCTCCATCTGCAACGGGATTTATGGACTTTTTTGTCATTGCTTACACTTTTCTTTCCGCTGGCCATGGGTTTGTATCATTTACAGAATGCCATCGGGCGGCTGGCGATCCACAGCAGGAAAGCCTGGAACCTGGTGTTTTATTATCTGATTCTCTCGATACTGGTGCCGTTGCCTGCTGCCAGCCAGGATCTTTCGTATTTTTTTCTGGCTGCTCCCACGCTTGCGTTGTTGCAGGCAAACCTGTTTTTTTATCCTAAAAAACGATTTCTTCCCAACCTGCTGGTCCTGCTTCTGCTTGCCTTCATCCTCTTCCTGAACCTGCGTCATAACTGAGCGGGAAATCGTACCTTTACCCTTTAATTTCTTCTTATGAAATTTGGGGTTGTTGTTTTTCCGGGTTCTAATTGCGACCGTGACATGATGGATGCCATCCGGCAGGATCTGGGAGCGGAGGTAGTGGAATTATGGCATAAAGAAGAGGATCTGAGCGGATTTACTACCGACGATTGCATTGTGTTGCCCGGAGGATTTTCTTATGGCGATTATTTACGTTGTGGCGCCATCGCACGGTTCAGTCCGATGATGCAGTCGGTCATAAATTTTGCGCAGAATGGCGGAAAAGTTCTGGGCGTCTGCAATGGTTTTCAAATTTTATGCGAGGCCGGTCTGCTGCCCGGCGTTCTTTTACGAAATGCTCATCAGCAGTTTGTCTGCAAGAATGTATTTATAAAGGGCTCCGACGATCAGGTGTTGAAGATTCCGGTGGCGCATGGGGAAGGACGATACTATGCTTCTGCGGATGTTCTCGACCAGCTGGAGGCCAATGGCCAGATCCTTTACCGGTATTGCGATGCTAATGGGGAAATGACGGCTGATTCCAATCCGAACGGTGCGGAGCGCAACATTGCAGGCGTGCGCAATGCTGCCGGAAATGTATTTGGGATGATGCCGCATCCGGAGCGGGCAACCGCCGGTGTGCTGGGCAATACAGATGGTTTGCAGGTATTCAGGCAGTTGTTTGGATTGGAGCCGGTTACGGTTTAAAGTTTCTTTGGGAATAGGGTGTGCTAAGAATCACGAACTTTAGAAAAAGAATACATGAGAACGCTTTATTTAGTTGCTTTTTTATTGCTGGGAGCGTGTGCATATGCACAGAGCGGTTCTGCGAAACAGGTTGGCTGGACAACTGCGGTGCGTAAACTTTCTGCCAATGTGTATGAAGTACGGATGACGGCCACCATCAATGGTGATTATCATATGTATGCACAGGTGGCAGGGGTGGAAGGTCCGGTTCCTACCTTATTTTCCTTCAATCCGAATCCATTGCTGACCCTGAACGGGAAGGTGAAAGAATCGGGAAAGCTGATTCAGAAATTTGAAGAGGCCTGGGAGGGAAAGGTGAATTATTTCGAGAAAAAAGTGGATTTCATACAGCAGGTTACTGTTAAAGGCAAGGCTAAAACTGCGCTGGCAGGTAAGGTGGAATTCATGGTCTGTAACGACGAACAATGTCTCCCGCCCTCAGAGTATAGTTTCCGTGTGGCATTGGGAGGATAAATCTCCGAAACGATGATGAAGAAATTAGGGTTGTTCCTGCTCGTTACACTCGTAGCGATCGGGGGATATGCGCAGGATACAGCTGCTTTCAGCTGGAAAGTGAGCAGCCAGCGAAAAGAAGCGGGTGTTTATCAGCTTACTTTCTCAGCTGATATCCGCAACAACTGGCAATTGTATGCACCGGGTCAGGATATTTCCGGCATCGTTTCAGCTGAGGTATTGCTGGGTGATTCTTCTATCCGGGTGGAGCAATCTTTACGGGCAGCAAGTGAGGTAAAAAAAGAGAAAATCGGTCTGTTTGGGGATGAGCTATTTTCCATTCAGGAGAAACAGGCGGTTTGGAGCCTTACGATTCGGATTTCGGGTGAAGTGCCCGAAAAATTACTCGGTACGCTTCAGTACACCTACGGGAAGGGCGATGAATTTTATCCCTCTGAATCTTTTTCATTTGAGGTGCCTTTAGAGGGCGGTGTGCAGGTGCAGAACCGCATTTTATTGGAAACCGTTGATCTGAAAGCCCCACTGGCAGATTGTGCAACCGGAAATACCACCACAGACAAGCAGGACAGTAGTCTCTGGAATATTTTCTTTCTGGGCTTCCTGGGTGGATTGGTTGCGTTGTTGACTCCCTGCGTATTTCCGATGGTTCCACTTACAGTTTCGTTTTTCACTAAAAAAGCCGGTGAGAAGCATGGTACCCGAAATGCCGTTCTTTATGGATTCTTTATTTTCCTGATCTATATTTCGTTCAGTATTCCCTTCCATGTGCTGGGATCTGTAAGTCCTACGATCTACAACGATATTTCCACCAATATCTGGCTGAACCTGGCGTTTTTTATCGTTTTTATCGTTTTTGCCATTTCTTTTTTCGGGTATTTTGAGATCACCCTGCCGAGTGGTTTTGCAAATACCGCCAATGCACGGCAGGGAAGCAATCTGCTGGGAATCTTTTTCATGGCTCTTACGCTGGCCATTGTATCTTTTTCCTGTACGGGGCCGATCCTCGGTACATTGCTGGTAGGCTCTGCATCTGAAGGGGCCTGGCCTTTAACGGCCGGACTGGCCGGATTTGGCGTAGCGCTTGGCCTGCCATTCGGATTATTTGCTCTTTTCCCTAACTGGCTGCAATCGTTGCCCAAAAGTGGCGGCTGGCTGAACACCGTAAAAGTTGTATTGGGTTTCGTGGAATTGGCTCTGGCGTTGAAATTCTTATCCAATGCAGATCTGGTGGCGCATTGGGGAATCTTACCAAGGGAATTGTTCTTTGGCATCTGGATCGTGATCGGCCTGGGACTTTTTGTGTATCTGATGGGCTGGTTGCGGTTCCCGCATGATACACCCGGGGAAAAAATCGGCTTGCCGCGAAAATTCTTTGCGGCAGGAATACTGGCCTTTACGATCTATCTGATGCCCGGAGTCACCAATACCCGGCAGGCGAATTTATCGCTGGTGAGTGGATTTCCGCCGCCACATTGTTACAGTTTGTATGCAGATCCGGTGAATTGTGAGGAGCCCTTAAAAGATTATGAGGAGGCACTGAAACTGGCCAAAGAGCTGAACAAGCCCATATTACT
>CANHUD010000208.1 GCA_947463665.1 Sphingobacteriales bacterium | reverse complement strand
GCTGCTCTTGCGTCATAGCCTGCTTTTGCCCGTTCATGTACGCATCAAAAGGGGAACGAAATGGATTCAGCGACCGCACATACGTGGCTATTGCATTGCGTAGCGTCAATCCATCCAGCGTATCTTTATTATATGCCTTTCGGATCAACACTGCATACTCTGGCAAATCTGTAATCCGTTGAGCGGCCTGATCCGCATACAACCCAAACTCATCTTCATTATGCATCACCTGGTCTACCTGATCTTCCAGCGTACCGGATCGTAAATCATAAAACTGACGGGCCTGTAAGGATGAATAAAAAAGGGTGGGTGTATTTCTGGGTAGACTGCCTCCATGAATCAGATTAGCGGCTTTGGGAAGCCCATCCGTAAATGCCCGATCTGGCCGGTGACAACTCGCACAACTGATGGTAGCCGATCTGGATAGTATAGGATCGTAAAATAATTTCTCGCCCAATACCCGCTTATTCTCCGTTGCCTTGCCATCTGCATACCCCGATTGCTGATCCGGAGCAAACCCTTTGCCCCTAAGCAGATCCGCCAATGTGCCTCTGAATAGTTTTCCAAACTGTCGGTCCTCTTCGGTCTCCGGAAAGGGAACAGCCCTGAGCTGCTCACTTAAAGGCATCAGTACATCGGTAAGAAAATGCAACACATCAAATTCCGAATTGTCTTTTAATATAGCTTCTGCCTTTCGGAAAAAAACATCATCCGGAGTAGCCGCTCCGTTTTCTGCAGAGGCATACGCTGTCAGATAAAAATAGATTCCATCCAGTGCCGCTGCCGCCTCCAGCCGGAAATCACCCGATAACGGAGTATCAAACCCTGCCATACCAAGTGTGCCTATCCGAATCAGCTGCTGATGCGTCAGTTCCCGAACATGGCGGGGCAGAAGAGTCTGCGCCGACAACTGGGTTTTTATGTACCGAATGTCAATCTGTATGCGGCGAACCTCCTCCCGTATCCTTACACGGAAACTGTCTTGAAAATCTCCCCACAAATATTGCTCGATCACCTGAAAACCATAGGGAGGAAATACCTGATTGTCATCCGTACGAACATCAGGCAATGCCGAACCATTAACCCTTTTGGATATATTCGGGAAAAAATACTCCGCAAAACCTTCCAGCTGCTTATACCGGTACCGTGTTGCATGAAACTGCTTCTTCAACAAATCCGGCGAAGCGGATCCGGTCAGTGTGTCCAGAATAATGAGATCCGCTATCAGACTATCCGCCTTTTGTTCAAACCACTGATGTAGTACCTGATCCCCGTTCTGCGCCCCTTTTGAAGAACCACAAGCGGTAATGAATAAAAGCCCGGCAAAGAGTAGAATAAACCGGCTCATACTATCGTGGAACACCCGTTAGTATCAGCATTTGTCCGCCTGCATTATAGGCCTCCACAGCCGTACCTGCTTTACTTGGATTCAGATAACGGTTGCCCTCTTTCCAGGAATGAACATGAAGATTAAGGGTAAATGTACCCGGTACCCCAATAATATCCGAAATGTCTACCATCGCACCAAATTCCCATAAACCATAGCGCAGATCACTGCCAGGATTGTATTTTGATGCTGCCAGCACCCGGTTTCTGGTATCGATGAACTTCTTTTTTGTACCAGTAGCGATGTCATACTGCCAGATCAGTGAATTGTGATTGGCACCTGCATAAAAATTATCGCCATCTTCCTGGATATAGACAAAATTGGTAGTAGCACAGATATTATCCGGATTGATCAGATCATTTCCCGGGTTGCTGTCTCCTTCAGCTATGATATCCAGCTTACCACTAAGCGGACTGGCAGCATCCAGTCGGAGCCGGTAAACCCTGCCCCATTTGGTTTTAGCCGGTCGGTTATTCATCCCTGTAGAAGTGAAATACAGTTCTCTCCCGTTGGCAGCACTGCCTTTCCGGTAATCCACATCTTCCACCCTACCAAATGAGAGGCTTTTCTGATTGATAGCCAGTGCTTCCAGCTCGGCACCCGTCAGATTCTTTGCATTCACCGCCTCTACAAATTCCACATCATACGTTGTGCCGGTAACCATTGCTGTTTCCACCTCATTCTGGTCTTTCCGGCGCATGATGTACAACTTCCCATTGTCCAGATCACCGGGCGTGTCCGACACATACACATATACCTGACCGCTCTCCGCATCTTCCGTTAATACGATTACCGTCTTACCCGAATACGAATCCTTGGGTAAAGGCACATTGTTTTCCCCACTGAATTTACCCAATGCAGGCTTTACACGTGCCTTATCTTTAGGTGTTGAAGCCGCTACCGGATCCAGCGCATGTGTCATCCCATTCGGATCCGCCTCTCCACGGGTAAGAAACAACATCTTGGGAAAACCATGCTCCTCCGGAGTGGCCAGGGTGGCGGAACAAAGGCGAAACATCCCTCCGTCAGAATCCAGCAGGTACTCCCCTTTCACCGGATTCAGCTTCTTGTCGAGATACATACGGGATGCAGCCCAGGTATATTCATGATTGGTAATAACGATATATCCCGATCCATCCGGATTCTTTAAAAATGCCTGACCATCCGGCCCGCCTCCAAAAATAAAATCGGGCGATGGCTTGATGGTATCCTCTGAACTGATGAACGTAAAGGCTTTCACCGCAGAAAACTCCGGAAGAATTTCAATGAACAAAGGAGAGCGGGAACGATCTTTGAACTCAGGCTTCTCTTCCACTACAGGTGGAGGCGGTGGAGATGGAGGATTTACTGTACCCCCGGTGTCTTTATTCTTTTCGCAACCAATGCTTAACAAAAAAAGCAGATAAGGCCATATTCGTTTTTGCATAATGGCAGTATGAAATATAAATTTAATTTATTCTTTTAAAAAAACAAACTGGCCAGCTCTAATGCACCTGCTCCATCAAATCTCTGATAGCTACTGATGCCGTTACGGCTCCAAAAGTAGCAGGCATATAAGAAATAGTTCCATAGGCTGATTTCTTAAAGTTGCTGCCATCCGTGAGCATCAGGCTTTCCTTGATAGGCTCTTCCGGACTGAACACCACCTTCAGTCCTTTCCGGATGCCCATCGATTTCAGTCGCTTCCGGATCTGCTGGGCAAACGGACAATTATACGTCTTCGAAATATCTACCACCTGTAACTGTGTAGGATCCAGCTTGGCACCGGCACCCATACTGCTGACCATTGGAATGCCACTGTCTACCGACAGCTTGATAAAGGTAACCTTTGGGGTTATACTATCAATCGCGTCTATTACATAATCCGGTGTTCTGGACAGCTGCTCCATCACCATTTCCGGAGTCACAAACTGCTGCACCACTTCCAGTTTCAACTCGGGGTTGATGGCCAGCAGGCGCTCCGCCATCAGGGTTGCTTTGGGCTGGCCATGTGTAGTGGCCAGCGCCGGTAGCTGGCGATTTCGGTTGGTAGGGTCCACCACATCCCCGTCGATAATGGTCATCTGCCCAACGCCACTCCGCGCTATAAACTCAGCGGCAAACGATCCTACACCGCCCATACCCACGATCATCACATGCTTCTGGGTGAGCTTTCTTACTTTTTCTTCGCCGATGAGCAGACTCGTTCTCGACAACCACGAAATATCTTTCATAATTCATTTACATTCAACAGGGTGCATGTCGAAGAACGCCGACATTCTCAAAACAGTTTCCAACCTACCTTATCGGTTCAGCCACCATATAGTGGCATTCAACAGCATAGCAAAACTAACCCAGCTGATGTAAGGAACCAAAAACCAGGCTGCCAAAGGACGAACACGGCCAGCCGCGAGTATGGTTAAAAAAAGCAGGATCCATAAGGCAGCGATCACCACCAATGCCCACCCAACCTGGTGAAAATAAAAAAATATGGGTGACCACAGCAAATTGAGGAAAAATTGTACTCCAAACAACTGCATCATTCTTCGCCCATCCTGCCCGCCCTTATGCCAGGCCATCGCAAAAGAAGCCCCCATCAGTAGGTAAAGCAGGGTCCAGACCGGGCCAAAAATCCAGTTCGGCGGATTCCACGATGGCTTCTGAATCGTTGCATACCAGCTGGTTACACCTGTTACCGTCAGCAATCCACTTGCCGTACCCAACAACATACAGACCAGTGAACAAAGAATAATTTTACTGCCTAAACTCTTGAACATACTGCCAAAACAAACCAGCCCGGAAATGGTTTCAGTACCTGCCTGAAAAGCGTGAATTCTCATTTTTTTCATTTTACTTTGCAATACAAAGTAAAATACATGAAAGATAACCAACTCCAGCATGAATTGTCGGCCATCCGGGCGCTGATGGAAAAATCCACCCGTTTTTTATCGCTAAGCGGACTGGCGGGGGTGTTAGCAGGAATTTATGCCCTGCTGGGCGGATGGCTGGCTCTGGAATGGCTTACCGAAACAAATCAAAAAACAAACGAAATCGTTTGGAAAATCAGCCTGCTGGCAGGTGCTATACTCATCCTTTCGGTTAGTACCGGCTGGCTGCTTACCATCCGCCAGGCCAGAAAAAATGGCGAAACACCCTGGAACCCCATCAGCCGGAAGCTGCTCATCGGCATGAGCATTCCGCTGATTACCGGAGGTCTGCTGCTGCTGATTCTTCTCTATCATACTCATTATACGCTCATCGCGCCGGTCTGCCTTGTTTTTTATGGACTGGCGCTGATCAATGCCGGACAATACTCCTTCCCGGTGGTACGCAACCTGGGATTCTGGGAAATAGGCCTCGGTCTCATCGCAGCCCTTTTCCCCGAACAGGGCCTGCTTTGCTGGATAACCGGTTTCGGATTTTTACACATTCGCTATGGCCTGCTGATCCATCTAAAACT
>CANHUD010000207.1 GCA_947463665.1 Sphingobacteriales bacterium | reverse complement strand
CCGGAGAACGATTGCCCCCTGGCGAACAGGATCGAATCACCGGCTACCAGCGTCAGCTGCTGCAACGCAGCTGTCGACCGAAACGCCTGTTGCGGATGCGTTCCGGAATTGGCATCATTTCCACTGAACGCATTCACATAATAGTTTACCGCACCAGCTTCTGATCGTACTGCAAAAAGAAAAAAGAAAAGGATGATTTTTTTCATAATACAAGGCACCTCTTGCTAATATACGGCTTCTCACCGGCCCGGTAATAAGCCTCTTCAGTCCAGGTTCCCCATGCGCTTCTCATATTCAATCCCCCACCCCTCATATCCATCGTAAAATTGCTCCAGAAATGGATACTCCTCCAGAATTTCTGAACCGATTGGACTAAAAATAAGCAGATATACCCTCATCTGGCATTCGCCGTAGGTTTCCAGAAATTTCAAGATTTCAGCGGTAGGGGTTGCATTTGTGAGGGTCAGCATATGAGCCCAACCTCTTGCTGCCTGTTCAAATAACAAGCCGTCTTTGGGTGTATTCTCCATACTGCCAAGATACAAACCGCACTACAAACCTTATGCAGTTTAACAATTCCTATACGCATGCAAGCTCGCTGGTAGAAGGAGCATTCTACAGGCTTCTACAAACTTGGGTGTAGGAAAAGCAATATGGTTAGTAAAAGCATCATTAAGAAGCTTCGAAAGGCAGATTACCCGCTGCATACGATAACCCTGGATAATGATCAGGGGTTTGCCGATCATATGCAGGTAGCGAAAGAACTGAATATAAAAACGTATTTCACCAGGCCTTACACAAGTCAGGATAAAGGGACGGTAGAAAATAGAATTGGACAACTACGAAGATTTTTCCCTAAAAAAACAGATCTTAGTTTAGTTACGGATGCGGAGGTAAAGCATGTCGAACGTTTATTAAATGACAGGTCAGTTTGAAAATTCAATTATAAAACCCCTAACCAAGTGCTACGAGAGAAAATTGCATTTATTAGTTGAACTTACAAAATTGATTTTCTATTATTTATACACGTACATTTTTATAAAAAACAAACAAATTAGATCGTTGCACAAAAATATCCATCGTAATTTTCAACACTTATGGATATTTATCAACATCCCTCTAATGAGAGGAAACCGCTTTCTAATACCATAATCCATACTGCTCACCTCCATCGTGAAAATGCAAAACAGTCCTTATGCAGTTTAACATTCTCTATCGTATCTTGTACGGATGAGCTCCTTCACACCATTACCCAACGCTGCTTTCCAACAAATCCTTGCAGCCATTCAACAGCCGCTGCAAACGCTTCATCTTAAGCTGGATCCCACAGGTATCGAACAGGCCTACCGGGAAGTGGAACAATTCTGGCACGATGCCACCCAACAGATTTCCAAAACCTCCTTTCTGATCGTAGGAGAAGCCACCCAAAACCTCCGGAACTATTTCTACCAGCCCGGCTCCAACAGCACATCGTTCCTGAGCCCGGAACATTTTGACCAGCCCGATAAATCCGCCCTGATCAACTGGTTTACCCAGCAGAACATTCTGGTGTTCGACCTCTACCCGCTCCCATTGCCCACTTTTCTGTACGATGCGAACCTGTTTGATTCCCATGATCCGGCCTATGCATCCGCTATGGAATCATATTTCGACTCGAAATTACAGGGCCGATTAAACCCGGATAGTACGATCGTTTTGCGTTATACCAAACTCGCTGAACGACCCGAATGGCCGATGTTCGAACAGTACCTGAACAAACAGGGCGTAACCATCATCAAAGTCCGGGAATCGTTCACCAAAAAAGGAAAAACTTTACTCAAAGACGTACCACTACATATTGCCAAAGGCATCCGCGCCGATCCTGAAAAAATCCGGCAGATTTTTCCTCTTTAAAATAACTATTATGAAAAAAATACTCCTTATCGGATTACTGATGCAGACCTTCACCGGATCTGCACAAACCCGTTCAACAGATAGTTTGCTGCTGGTTCAACAGTATCTGCTCGACATTCGAAAGGCAGTAACCGTTCAAAAATGGGAGGGCGAAAAACAGTTTCAGCTGATCACCGCACTCCTTGAAAAAGCCTATGTTCTCGAAAAAAGATTTCCGCATCTGATACACAACAAACCGTCTGTTATTGATCAGATGAAAACGGAACTCTATACCACATTCCGGCATGTAGTCTTTACACTGGCGTTGTATAAAGCGGATATGAAACAGAGCGGACTGAAACGTCCTACTAACCAGGATGACTATACCTACCTGACGCAGAAAACTACAGAGCTAAACAGCAGGATACAGCGCATCCGTGACGGAGCACGGAACAGATGATGTTCCGGCACCTTTTATCCTGAAGTAGCATCAGTTTTTTACCTTAAACACTTTACCCAGATCTCCCGTTAAATTCGCCAGAATACCAATGCTCGCAAATACCTGTCCGTTGGTTAATCCTGGTATTCGGTTCTTGTCCTTAACAAAGAAAAGTGGTGCATGAAACTGAGCCCGAAGTGCATTGTATTTGATGTTGATCCCAGCAATCGGCCCCACATACCAACGTCTGCCACCTTCGCCCAGAAACTGTTTGATATCCTTCTTGGACAGATCCCCGCCAATGTACCGGACCGACATTCCGATATCAAAACTAATCGCATAATCTTCTCCGGGTTTGGATTGGTGAACAAAATAATAGGGAAGCAATAGATTGACAGCAAAAGGAATGGCCTTCACGGAAACGGAATCGTTCACCCAACGGTATGGGGTGATGTTCACATCCCCACCAATTCCAATTCGACGTAAAAATGCACTGCGATTGTATCGAAATAATGAATATTGCCGGAAACTGGTTAACAATGAAAAGCGGCGTACCCCGGGCACTAATACTGAAGGGCCATATTCAGAGGTAGAATCTTCCTGCGCCTGTGCAACGGTAATCACACCAAAAAATTCTGAATAACCCGGCTTTACAGCTAATAATCCAAAACCGGCATTCACCTGATTTGCATTTGCATTTTTAAACGAAGAAACCACATTCGCATCTCCGATCAGATAAAGTAAGTTTTGTCTTCGATTATCCAATCTTCCTAAGTAACTTTTTAGGACCGCTTCTCTAAATTCAAGTTTATTAATATTTTTCGACAGTGAATCTTTAGGACTGGAAATAAGCTTTTCAGTAAATTTATCTACTTGAGGTATAGATGGTATCCTGGTATTTTCAGGTAATAGTTTCGTTATAGTAGAACCACCAATCTTCTGATTTATTTCTCGCAGCAATTGATTGCTTAACTGAATCGAGTCCTGAATCCCCTTCAACTTCTGATTAATCCTTTTTCTCCCGGTACTTTTGGCAGAGCTACTGACTGAACTATCTATTTCAGGCTGTCTGACTGCTTTCTTCGTAAAACGTATCGTATCCTGCAGATCTACCAGTGCCTGTAAATAATCTTTATACAACTGCCGGTCTTCACTTGTCAATCCATATCCCACAGTACTTAACTCCTCAAATTTCTTTTCCTGAAAGGCAAGGTAAAAATAAGAATAGGACCGCTGCAGCTGGCTATCTAACAATTTAAACGCATCGGGTAAACTATCATTCTTGTAATTCTTCCACACATCCTTATGCATCCTTAGTAAGGCCGTCTTGAACACATCCTCTTTCCAACCAATAACAAATTGTTTCGCTGTATCTAATTTGAAACTATTTGCGATAACAGGCTCAAGTATTAATCGGATTCTGCTACCCGTCTCCTGACTGACCGTTAAACGCAACAAAAAATCAGATTCAGCAAAATCTGCTTCAACTTTTCCTTGTCCTTTCAAAATAAGTCCAAGAGATAAAAAAGATACGATCAGAAAATAACGGAGTGTGGGGATTGCCAAAACCATAGGTTATGTTTTGGCAAAAAGATGCATTTTTATTTAATATGTAAAATACTCCTTAGTAGGTATTTATTCAGTCAAATATTCTTTAATAATTTACAAAAACTATGAATCCCGCACTACCCTAAACCCAACATTATCATACCGAAACTCCGGCGCACTCCGATCCCTCCTGGCACTCCTGCATTCCGCTGCAAAATTCAGCCAGCTACCACCGCGCATCACGCGAAATATCCCATCAGCCGGAATGCTATTGCTGTAATCACCATACCCATCCTGGCACCATTCCCAAACGGTTCCATGCATATCATATAATCCCCAGGGATTGGGCGGAAAACTACCTACTGGCAATGTTTTCCCGATGAATGGATATGCCGGGTCATTGGCATCAAAATTGGCGAGGTCAGTATGCAGACTAAGTCCGGTATGAAAGGGCGTGGATGTTCCAGCCCTGCAGGCATATTCCCATTCTGCTTCAGTGGGTAACCTCGCTCCTGCCCAATCGGCAAATCCCGCTGCATCATACCAGTTCACATTGATAACCGGCCGATCCTCCCTACCCCATCCCTGGTCATCAGGCAATGGCCTATCGGTAGCAGAACAAAATGCATCGTATTGTGCATACGTAATCGGATAGCGACTCATCCGAAACGATGAAACCCTTACCTCATGCAGCCTTTCATCTTCATTTCGGTCCGGTTCCGTATCCGGACTTCCCATTAAAAATGATCCTGCAGGAATGTTGATCCAGTCGATTGTTATACATGCGCCCATACGTGTAAAGTCTTTGGTAAAACCCGGTTTTCACTGGCAAATTACGGGCGGATGAAGAAACGTACAATTTAACCAGTAAAAGAAAATGACCACTAAAACGTTACTACCGGCCAGGAAACTATGCACTTATTATCTGTAAAAGGGTGTATTAAGATTAGAAAAAATCTCAATCAGCCT
>CANHUD010000206.1 GCA_947463665.1 Sphingobacteriales bacterium | reverse complement strand
GTTAATAATTCATCCGTTCGTCTGATGCTTATGGTATCGCTTCCTTGATTTATTAAAATGAGGTTGTTCTCTGAGTTGTTTTTGCAACCATTCCTTTTGCTCTTCAATTGGAAGATGGGTCACGTTTTGGCATTCATCACTGCAACATCCCTCATAGTTCCTGGCACAATCCTCACATTGTATAAACAGCAGGTGACAACCCTCGTTGGCGCAGTTAACATGCGTATCCGCTGGTTTGCCACACTGATGACATTTCGCGATGATATCGGGACTGATACGTTCTCCCAGTCGCTCGTCAAAAACAAAGTTTTTCCCAATAAATTTATTTTCTAACCCCTTTTCTTTGACCTGACGACAATAATTAATGATTCCGCCTTCCAGATGGAAAACATTCTGAAAACCTTTGTGCAGGAGAAAGGCACTGGCTTTTTCACAACGAATGCCTCCTGTACAGTACATGATTATGTTTGCCTCTTTTTTATCAGCCAGCATCTCGGCTGCCATAGGTAATTGTTCCCTGAACGTGTCACTTGGGATTTCCTGCGCATCCTGGAAATGCCCTACCTCAAATTCATAATGGTTACGCATGTCAATCACGATCGTTTCCGTATGACTGGTGAGCTCATTAAACTTTTCAGCATTCACATATCGACCCTTGTTGGACATGTCGAAGGTTGGATCTTCAATGCCATCTGCCACAATTTTTGGGCGCACTTTAATATCCAGTACAAAAAAGGATTTTCCATCATCCTCTACTGCTATATTCAATCGAAGATCATTGAAGCCATCCAATTGATATAAGTAGGTTTTAAATGACTCCAGCTGTGCGGTTGGAAGACTTATCTGGGCATTGATTCCTTCTTTAGCAATGTAGATTCTGCCTAGAACCCCTAAACCGGAGAGTGACAGGTATAAATTATCTCTGAATTCTTCTGGATGTTGAATAGGAATGTACTTGTAAAAAGAAATGGTTGTTCGTGGAGTGGGGTCATTAAGAATACGATCCTTCAATTCCTTACGGGAAATACGATTGTGTAGAACGGGCATATGTCATGAATTTTAATTCCGTGGAACCCCAGTTGCAGGCTGGGCAAAATTCCAAACCATGACAAAAGTACATTAATCTTCTTTAAAAAGGCGCCTGAACCCGGTTCCGCACCAGGCGGCAAGGCCGGAACACAATCCCCCTGCCAGTCCCGTTAACAGAACCAGTAGAAGAGGTGAATCATTTTTGATGATGACTTGCGACATCCGATGTGCGAGAATGTGATCATTGCAAGAGCTTATGCTCCATGCCATAATGCTCCACAATAAAAAAACTCCCAGAAAACCTGACAGGAAAGATTCCAGGGATGTTCTTTTTGAGAAAAAAGCGACCAGAAAGGCTGCAATTGCCAGAGACCACCAGGGGAAAAAAAGACCAACCGCAAAGGATGCAAGAGCCGTCAGTCCTGCGCTTATAAATAACTTCATGTTTTTATTATTATCGTTGAAAAATCATTTTTGCTTTTATCCGGGCATCATTACGTTCTTCTGGTTTCATAACCCACAATTTGTAATAGGAACCCTTTGCCCAATCTTCCGCTGCATTGTCGTAATATCTGCTACCAGGGTTACCATCCTGTCCACCCGGGTAAATACCCCAGGCTTCTGTTGGAGTGGTCAGATGAATCACCATTTTCCAACTTGGACCATGGTTGTGTTTAGTTGCATTAATTATGTTTTCTCCGCCACCTGTTTGTAAGCCTGCACGGGCAAATGGAAGCATACTGGTTCTCAGTAAATGGTAAATAGTAGTGTTCTTGAATTTACCCCAGGATAATCTGCCATCCTGCTCGAGATTTTTCAACTGGAGGGCAGCTTTTTCCAGTGTTGTGATCAATAAACCACTAAGTGTTTCTTTTTCTGGTGTATGGATATCATCTATGAATTTAAATGAAGTCGAATCTCTGATCAGATATTGGGCCAGTATATAGTCTTTCGGACTCATGGTTGGAAGCTGATTTCTTTCCAGTTCATCTGAAAAAACAGCTTTGGAAAGGGAATCTACCCAATGGTCAAAAATGGTAGGTCCAACTGCATCTGCTGTACGATTTAAATCCCATTCTTCCAGTTTTCGGAGATAAGCATTCGCTTCAGTTGAAAGCATTGAGCGTTCCACAAACCGGGAAAGAATGGGCCGTAGTTGTTCTGCAAAAACATCATAGTTATCGTTTTGCAGTTTCATCATATCTTGAGGGGTTATATTCGACATGGCAGATAAGCGTCTGTTAATAGAGATCCCTCTGTACATATCGTAATTACCCGGAATGAAATATGGATAGGTTGAATCAACCGGACGCTGATTGGCACTGCTGATGTAACCTTGTTCCGGATTGAATACAAATGGATTATCCTGCCGTGGAATATATCCCTTCCACATGTAACTACTGTCGAAGCCTGGCATAACAAACTGCCCCTGCCCTTCCCAACGAAGGGGGAAATTCCCTTCCTGTTTTACCGCTATATCATTTGTTTTACTGGCAAACAGAATATTCTGGGATGGCTCATTGAAGTGTTCAAGAGCGCGGAGATAATCATCAAAATTGGTAGCCCTATTTAACTGATACCACATTCTCATAGGATTGGAAGGCCTGTGCGCAATCCATGAAAGTGCATATGCCTTATTCTGCTTTAAACGATCCTGGAAGCTCTGGTCATAAATGACCGGACCAAAAACAGTGTAGGCAACTGTATCCATGAATGGTTTACTTCCTTTTATATTGATCTGTTCAATACGGAGTTCAGACTTTTTCCAGGCTCCTTCAAACCAATATTCTGATTTACTTTCATCTTTAAACCGAATTTCAAAATAATCCTTCATGTCTCTGCCCGCATTGGTAAAACCGAACGCGATATGATCATTGAAACCGATTACCACACCCGGAAGGCCCGGAAAGGAGACTCCGTAAGCATTGGATGTTGGTGTTTTAATGTGAACTTCAAACCAGATTGCGGGCAACGTCAGACCTAAATGAGGATCGTTGCAAAGAATGGGTTTGCCACTGAGTGTTTTAGTACCTGAAACAACCCAGTTATTGCTGCCATTATCCGGATCCGGTTTAAATTGTTCTGTGAACCATATTGAATCTCTACGGTGGAAATATACAGAATCAGCATCTGAGGGAAGCGTAGGTATGTCTGCAGACTGATTAAACGCGATCCCCTTTGGTATGATAGGTGAAAGCGAGTCTGGTGATTCCGGGAAGAGCATTCGGAAATCTTTTTCTCCCAGAATGCGCAGCAGGTTGGTTTGTTCAAAATCATTGTCGCCACCCGCCAGATCCATAGTCATGGCTTTAAAAAACAAAACAGACTTAAGGTTCGTCCAGGCTTCAGGCCGGTAACCTAAAAGTTTATATTCGACCGGAAGCTTTGATTCCGGAAGTGATCGAATATAGGCATTGATCCCATCCGTGTATGCTGTGCACATTTCATTTACTTCGGCATCCTCCTTCCACATCTCAAGTGTTTTTTCAGCAGAACTTACTATACCCATTCTTCGGTGTTTCCGATCCAGCTCCAGTGCTTTATCTCCCACGATTTCACTTAGCCTGCCTGCAATAAAATGGGTTTGAAATTCCATCTGCCACAGCCGAAAACGGGCATGCAGATATCCTTGCACAAAATAAGCATCCCGTTCATTGTCGGAAAAAATATGGGGTACCATTCGGTCATCAAAATAAACCTCTGTTTTACCTTTAAGGTCAGCCATTTTGACGCTCTCGTTATTAGATGATTGCTCATCATCCGCATTTTGCCATATACCTTCCTGAGGACTGAGAAGTTTCCCCATTGGAACGGGTACAACTGTTCTCGTATCCAGCACATATACTAGTCCAACCGTTAAAACAAGACTTGAAAAGAAGGAGATAACCCGCATAGCAAAACATTTATGGATGGTTAGAACGAAATAAACCGTTCAAATCTAAGTGAAATTTCATCTGTACGTATTTATTTTTGCAAACTATGAATGAGCTTGATGTTAAAAATATCCTTGGTTTGAAATTGCCTACTGATCCCAGATGGGTAAATCTGGCAGGTATGTCACTGGAAGAAATTCTGACCGACCATGCTTTTTGTGAGCAGAAGGCTGCAACAACTTGTATTTCAATCATTCAGAAATATGCCGATAAAGAAAAACTGGTGCGGGAACTGGCTCCTATCGTTACGGAAGAATGGGGTCATTTTCGCCAGGTTCTGGCAGAATTGCATAAGCGAGGTCTTAAACTGGGACGGCAGCGGAAAGATGAATATGTAAACAAACTGCTGGAATTTGAAAGAAAAGGAGGTAATCCTGAGGAGAGATTCTTAGATAAACTTTTGCTATCCGCCTTGATTGAAGCAAGGAGTTGCGAACGGTTCAAACGACTGAGTGAAGGATTGACAGATGAATATATGAGGGGGTTTTATCGAAAATTCATGGAGAGTGAAGCCGGTCATTATACCTTATTTATTGAACTGGCAGAGCACTACTTACCTAAGGACCGCGTTCGAGCCCGCTGGCAGGAATGGCTTCGATACGAAGCTGAAGTTATGCAGGAACTTCAAATAAGAGGTGACCGGGTGCATTAATCTGAAAAAAAATGGAGATCATGCTGCCAGTCAAGGAACGGCAACCTATGCTGTAAATCCCTTACCAATTCAAGGTTTTTTTGTCTGAATTTCCGATGAGCCTCAGATGCTGGCTGAAATGCCTTATGCGCTTTAGCCGCATTAATTCTATTGATATCCGGGAAAAAAGTACGGCTCTTTTCATCGATACAAGCCAGTTGAAATTTCTCCCATATATAATCTGT
>CANHUD010000205.1 GCA_947463665.1 Sphingobacteriales bacterium | reverse complement strand
CATCCTCCGCAAAGGACTCGATGAAGTGGTGATGAACCAGAGCCGGCGCATCGCGGAAGCCAAACGATCTGTTATTGATATGTACGACAGTGGCTATGTGATGCCTCAGCCACGAAAAGATATCCGCGTTCTAGGGCGGTCGGCACTGGGTGCCCTGTATGCCGGCATCAACGGTATGTGGCGTGGCGGGTATGCCACCGATCATGATGCGGTAGTTGCCAGAAAACTCGCTTATGTGATGGCGGGCGGTGATCTGAGCGAACCTACGCTCGTATCAGAACAATACCTCCTCGATCTGGAACGTGAGGCCTTCCTCTCCCTCTGCGGAGAACGGAAAACGCTGGAACGCATCCAGAGCGTTCTCAAAGGCGGAAAGCCGGTAAGGAATTAGAAATCCTGTTATTCATTTTTGGGATGTACAAAATGCGTAAACAAAATTGTTTACGCATTTTTGCTTATATTTGAATATGAACCAATTGGACAAATTAAAAGGTATTCACCCGGGCATTTATCTGGCGGATTTGCTCAAAAAGCGCCATATCCGCCCTGGACAATTTGCTCTATCCATTGGAGAATACCCACAAACGCTGAACGCTATAATGAAAGGCAGAAGAGCCATGAATACTCCCTTGTCATTAAAAATTGAAAAATCGCTTAATCTTGATGAAGGATTCTTAATGACGTTACAAGTATTTCATGACATCCGATTAGAGAAAACCAAAAAGCGCCAACTCATTAAGCCAGACCTATCCTTATTCCGTAAAGGATTATTCTGGGATACAGATCCTGAAAAAATAGATTGGATTGCTCAAAAGAAAGCTATAATAAATCGAATTATGGAACGCGGAAATGAGCAGGAAAAAAATGAGATAGAGTTGTTTTATAAAATGGCAAGTCAGAAAATAGCTACAATTGAATAAACTTTACTGGGAACTCATTAAACTGGATATTTGTGAATGGATAGAAAGTCAGTAACCAATATGGTCGTATCCCAACTCTTTTTCTTATTTTACTGCCCATGAAAAAGATTCTTCTTTCATGGGCAGTGCTGTTTTCTGCCCTCAGCCTGCAGGCCCAGGAAGCCCGCATCTCTCCCTCCATGCGCAAAGCCATGGATGCCATCGATACCAATACCATCCGCGGGCACATCGCCTACCTGTCAGACGATAAACTGCTGGGCCGCATGCCCGGCCAGCCGGGGTACGATATGGCCGCCGATTATGTGATCGACCATTTCAAAAAACTCGGCCTGCAGCCTGCCGAAGACGCCGGTAGCTTCAAACAAAAACTCACGCTCCGACGCTCTACCCTCCAAAAAAATTCCCTTCACCTCTGGCTCTCCGATGCAAATGGAAACATCGACTCCCTCTCTTCCCGCACCGATCTCGCAGTATCTCCCCATCCGCTGAAACCAAGCGTGGACCTACGCGATGCCCCACTGGTATTCGCAGGTTATGGTGTGGACATTCCGGGAAAACATTCGGATTACACCAACCTCGATGTAAAAGGAAAAGTAGTAGTGGTACTGCGTACCGCTCCTGAAGGACTTACCTCCACCTACAACTCACATTTCGGAAATGTAGGCTACAAAATGGAACTCGCAAAATCCAAAGGAGCCATTGGCCTGATCGTAGTATCTCCTGCCCCTTCACCCTTTTTCGCCGGTCCGCCTACAGTAACCAATTCGGTTAGTCCGGATAAATCCGCCGCTTATGGAAGCCGCTATATCGGAAACCTGGATCTCTACATCAACGGCTCCTACTCTTTGCTTCAGTCGATCTTCCTGCAATCCGGGAAAAACCTGAAACAGGTGATCGCCGATCTCAAAGCCGGAAAAACACAGTCCTTTGATCTGGGTAAGAAGATCAGTGCGAGCTTCAAAACCAGTTACAACGACATCGAAACCTATAATGTCATTGGAATGATCCCCGGCACCGATGCTAAACTGAAAAGTGAGTATGTGGTACATACCGCACACCTGGATCACATCGGCGTTGCACGAGCGGCAAACCCGGTTAACGAGGATTCGATTTTCAATGGGGCACACGACAATGCCTCCGGTGTGGCGTCACTGATGGAAATTGCGCGTCTCTACAAAACATCAGGAGCCAAACCCAAACGCTCCATCCTCATCACCATGGTATCGGCCGAAGAATCAGGCCTGCTGGGATCCGCCTACTTTGCATCCAACCCCTCCGTTCCAAAATCTGCTGTAGTAGCCAACGTCAATACCGATATGCCGGTGATCATCGCCCCCTGCATCTCCGTGATTCCACTGGGTGCGCAACATTCCACCATGATGAAGCATGTACAGTTCGCCACCAGCGCGCTGAACCTGCAGATCGAAGAGGATCCCGAACCACAGGAGAATTTCTTTGTGCGGAGCGACCAGTACAGCTTTGTAAGAGAACACATCCCGGCCGTGCACATCAAGACCGGACGAAAATCCAACATCCCCGGCTTTGATCTTAACGCCTATGTAAAAGCCTGGAGAGCAAAATACTACCACAAACCAGAAGACCAGCTGGAAGGCGGGCTCTTCCATTTTGGCGCCGCTAAAACATACATTCAGGTCAATTTCCTGACCAGCTATTCCGTTGCCATGGACCCCAATCGTCCCAAATGGAACGACGGTGAATTATTCTGACCGCTTATACGATTTATAAAGACATTAACCCTCAGGCCCCTTATCTTCGGTACAAATCATGCATGTGAATGTACTGAGCATCAAGGGGCTTGAGAAGTCCTACGGCAAAATCAAAGCCTTAAAAGGCGTTTCATTCGATATCCCCCAGGGGTCCGTCTTTGGACTCCTTGGCCCAAACGGTTCCGGCAAAACCACCCTGCTGAGCATCATTCTCGATGTACTGCAGGCAGATGCCGGACAGTTCAGCTGGTTCGATCAGCCCGGATCGCCGGCGATCCGTAAACAGATCGGATCACTGCTGGAAACACCTAATTTCTATCATTACCTTTCAGGCACAGGAAACCTGAAAGTCACCCAAAGCATCAATGGAAGAGGCACAAAAACCGATATCGACGAGGTACTGAAACAGGTAAAACTCTACGAACGCCGGAAATCCAGGTTCTCCACGTACAGCCTGGGTATGAAACAGCGTCTGGCCATAGCCGCAGCCCTGCTCGGCAAGCCAAAAGTATTAGTGCTTGATGAGCCTACCAATGGGTTGGACCCGGTGGGTATCGCAGAAATGCGCCAGCTCATTCTCGATCTCCGCGACCAGGGATATACCATCATAATGGCCAGTCATCTGCTCGATGAAGTGGAACGCATCTGCAGCCATGTGGCCATCCTGAAAACCGGTGAACTCATGGCCTGCGGAGAAGTATCCGAAGTATTAACCGATGAGGATATTATAGAATTATCCGCTCCGGATATGCTCACCCTTCGGGAAGCCATTCTGCATTTCCCGGGAATAACAGCTATCAAACAACAACAGGGCAGCCTGCTCATCCACATGGAAAAAGGAAAAGGCGATACTGTAAAACTGAATGAATACTGCTTTCACAATGGCCTGATTCTATCCCATCTGGTTAGCAAAAAACAACGACTGGAAGATAAATTCTTTGAATTAACCGGCGCCTGATATGACACATATACTTCGAACGGAATGGCTAAAAATAAAGGGCTACAAAGCTTTTTGGGCAGTACTGGCCATGACTGCCCTGACCTATCCCGGCATCAACTACATGTTCTGGTATGAATACAATCAGATGATTGCCAAAGAAAAATCTACCGGACAAATGGCTAAAATGCTGCTGGGAAATCCCTTCACCTTCCCCGAAATATTTCATACATCTGCTTTTCTTAGCTCCATCTTTGTTTTCATCCCGGCCATTGTTGTGATCATGCTGATCACCAATGAATATACCTACAAAACCAGCCGGCAGAACATCATTGATGGCTGGTCACGAAGAGAATTCATGATCGGCAAACTGTTCGACGTGCTGCTGGTAACGCTAATGGTTACTATTTTACTGGGCATCACCTCTTTTGTTGTTGGCAATATTGCCACCAAAGATCCTGTGACAGATCCCTTCAAAGAATGGTGGTACATAGGCCTGTTTGCCTTGCAGACCTTTGCCCAGCTTTCCCTCGCCTTTTTCGTTGGCTTCCTGGTCCGGCGGGCTTTCATCGCCCTGAGTATTTTCGTATTTTATTTCCTGATCTTCGAGAATGCAGCAGTTGGCATACTTAAGTTCAAAGCAAATGATATAGGGCGATTTTTACCGCTGGAACTATCTGACCGCATGATTCCGAACCCGGCCTTTATCGGAAAGTTCAATCCGGAAGGATATGAGAAAAGTCTGACAGAAATACAACCACATACGATCTATACCCTGATACTCATTACACTGATCTGGGGACTTTGTTTCTGGATCAACAACCGAAGAGATTTATGAAAACAGGAATGTCCATACTGCTCATTTTTATCCTGAACCTGGCATCAGCACAAACGGCTGTCGAAACAATTATTAAAACCCAGGCCATGCAAATGGGCCAGGCACTAGCCCAAGGAGATAGTAAAACGTTTGGGCGGTATCTGCCCAAGGAAATGCTCAAAGATCCAAAAGATGGCCTGCAGATCCTGAAGCTGATCGATTCCGGATTCAACATGTTCAAAGCGTTTGGCGGGGAGGTAAAAAAGATCACCTACGGACACCCGGTAGCCATCGTTAAAAATGGAAAAAAATGGCAGTCGGCACTGCTGCAAACTACCACCATCGTTTCTCCCTTTGCGGATGCAGAACTGGAATCGGTACTGCTGGCTCAGTCGGAAGATGGCGGAAAAAACTGGACGTTCATTGATCTGATGTTT
>CANHUD010000204.1 GCA_947463665.1 Sphingobacteriales bacterium | reverse complement strand
TACCTGTCCATAACACATCTTTTTCCAGACTACTCTCCGTTGCGGTGAATATCGTACAATAATACTCCACAGATGTATTATCCTTGGTGATAGGACCACCACTCGGTCCCTGTTTTGATTTATCATTTGTAGTAAGATCCGGAGAAATCTGCTCCCAGCTGGCTCCTTCATTTTCCGTTACAAACAGCGCATTGGCCGCCGCATATAACCTTTTCGGATTATGAGGAGAAAAGAAAATCGGAAAATTCCACTGGAAACGAAACTTCTGTACATCCGCACCTGCTCCTATCGGATTGTCGGGCCAAACCGAAACAGCCCTGTTCTCCCCTGTACGATGATCCAGCCGGGAAAGATATCCGCCATAATTTCCACCATACACAACATCCGGATTCAGTGGATCTGCCACCACATAACCACTTTCACTGCCGGCAGTAGGTTCCCAGTCGTCTGCCGTAATAGCCGCCCCATAGGTCGATGAGCGGATCCTCACCGTAGAATTATCCTGCTGTGCGCCCAGTATTCTGTAAGGAAAGGAATTATCCGTAGATACCCTGTAAAATTGCGCCGTCGGCTGGTTCTCATACGTACTCCAGTTCTGCCCGGCATCAAAACTCACCTGTGCCCCGCCATCATCCGCTACTACCATCCGTCGTCCATCGGCAGGATCGATCCAGAGATCATGATGATCTCCATGGGGGGTGCGGAGCGATTGAAAACTTTTACCACCATCCCGACTGTACATGAAGTTCACATTCGGACAATACACAATATTCTCATTCGCCGGATCTACAAACACTTTTGTATAGTACCAGGCACGCTGGCGGATATTATTATCATTATTGGTTAGTGTCCATGTTTCTCCGGCATTCGTAGATGTATACAATCCACCTTTTTCATTTTCAATGATTGCATACACTTTATCTGTGTTGGAGGGAGCCACGGCCACGCCCACAATACCCCATATACCTTTGGGCAATCCCTTGGATGCGGTAATATTTGTCCAGGTATCTCCGCCATCCGTACTTTTCCATAAACCACTGCCCTCGCCTCCGCTTTCCAGACTATAAGGAGTGCGGATCACCCGCCAGGTACCTGCATAAAATACAGAAGGATTACCCGGTTCCATTACCAGATCCGAGGCGCCGGTCTGCTCATTCACATATAATACTTTTTTCCAGGTCTTTCCTCCATCAACGGTTTTGAAAATACCCCGCTCAGTATTCGGTCCAAAAAGATGGCCCATCACAGCTACCCACACCACATCCGGGTTTCGGGGATGGATCACGATCCGGATGATGTGCCGGCCATCCTTCAGTCCGATGTTCCTCCATGTCTTTCCGGCATCATCGCTGCGCCACATGCCGCCAAGCCCTTCCGATACGTTCCCGCGCATGGTATTTTCACCCTCGCCCACATAGAGGATGGATTCATCAGAAGGAGCCACTGCCACGGCACCGATCGTACTGCCGAAGAATTTATCCGATATGTTGGTCCAGTTACTCCCCCCATCCGTTGTTTTCCAGACACCGCCGCCGGTGGCACCGAAATAAAAAAGATTCCGGTTTTTGTAACTACCGGCAACAGCAGCACTGCGGCCACCCCGGAATGGCCCTACCAGTCTGTATTTCACGTTCGACAGGAATTGCTCATCCGGCTGGTTCTCTACCACCGGAAGAACTGCTTTTTTCTTTTGTGCGATGGCCGGCGCAATGCAGGCAAACAAACACACGAACCATAGAAGATTTCTCATTGCTTGAACTTTCTTAGAGAGGAAAATTAACAAAAAAAAAGCAGGAGTAGCAGAATTAGCCGGAAAACAAGAAAGTCCCTTACGGGACTTTCTGATCTGTTGAAATCGTGGTATTCAGTGTGTAGTTTTCAAAGGGTTGAATGCACGATTTCGGTTAGGGTACGAATATAAACGGGCACTATACTGTTCTGTTCTGTAATCGTTGACCAACAGCCTGCCGGTTCGCTTTACTTACCGGTATCCGGTGATCGCCAATGGCCAACTGGCTCTCACGGGCTGGAACAGCCTTGGAAAGCTGTACTATGTAAGAACGATGCACCTTCATGAAATGTTGTGCCGGTAGCAGATTTTCCACTTCCTTCATAGTGGATAACGTAATGTATTTTTTTTCGGCAGTCACATACCGCACATAATCGCCCATACTCTCCACATACAAAATATCCCGAAGGGCCAGGCGGACCATCTTTCCATTGGACTTTATGAAAACCTGTTCATCAGATGAACGCATAAACTGCCTGGTCAGCGCTGCTTTGTCAACCGCATCTGCAAATCGCTGGTAACTGAACGGTTTCCGGAGAAAATCGGTTACACGGTATTCAAAAGCCCGATACGCATGTGCCGGTTCAGCAGTGGTAACAATGACCTGTGGCCTGATCTCCAGCCTGTCCAACAGCTCAAAACCGTTGAGTCCAGGTATTTCAACATCCAGAAAAATAAGATCCACATTGTTTTGTGACAGGAATTCCAGGGCCTGTTCAGCAGATCCACAAGAAGCTTTAACCGCTATTTTTCCCGTTTTTTCACAAAACTGCCGCAGCATATCTGCCGATGGCAACACATCCTCTACAATAATACTCGATAACATCATTACTGGTATATCCCTCCCTTATTGTGCATGGCATTCATATAATCTGTTAATTGTTGATTGTCAATGGTTACAACCTCACCCATGTTTACAATTTTTCATATATGGCTTCGTTATATCTGTGAAACCGTAAATGGCTTCCCGTATGAAAACGAATTTCTTTGGGAAAATTGTGTCCTTCACCGCAACAATTTTCGGCATCCGCCGGAAATACTCTCCAACATACAACCTGTTGGCGGGAGACAGATTTCTCTCTCATCTTGCGCATGAACTGCGCACGCCGCTGCAAACCATCATTGCCCAAACAGAAATCCTGTTGCAGGAGGATCGAGCGTTTACAGCTCAACATCCAATGAGAATTCTTCAACATGCAGCCACGTACGCACTGGCTCTTTCTGACCAGTGTCTTCAATACTCAAAACTTCAATCCGGACGAATGGAACTGTCGCCAGTACCTCTTGATCTGATCTCGTTACTTCAAAAAGTAACCGGATATGTGCAGCATCTCTCCACCCAAGAGCGCCCCCTGGTCACCTGCTTTCCGGATCTTCCGTATGAATATGTACAGGCTGATGCAACCGCTCTCCAGCAAATCCTCTGTAATCTGCTGAACAATGCATTCCAGTCTTCTTCTACAGGCCGCATTTCTTTTTCTGCAACGATGAAACCGATCGCCTGTGAAAAACTTTTAGTGACGTTTACGATTGAAGACGATGGACCCGGTATCCCGGATGCGCTGATCCATCGTATTTTTGAACCCTTCACCCAGGCAGATAGCGGGAAATCGGGTGCAGGTCTGGGACTGGCTATCTGCCATGAGCTGGTTCAGCTGATGAATGGCTCCATTCACGTTGAAAACAAACCTGAAAAAGGAGCACGCTTTACGGTAAGCCTGGCACTGCCTATGTCTGCCGCACCTCAACAGAATACTCCTCCTGCTTTTTCCCTGCTCCAGGGCATCCGCATACTTGTTGTGGAAGACAATCCGGTGAACCTGCTTATGACCCGGAAAACACTGGAACAATGGTCCTGCCAGGTTGATGAAGCCACAACCGGCATGGAAGCACTTGACCGGTTTAATCTTTATTCCTACGATTTGTTACTGGTTGATCTCAACCTTCCGGATATAAGTGGAAAAGAATTACTGGCCTGCATCCGAAAAAAGGATCCAACCACTCCTGCCATCGCTTATTCCGCAGCAATGGAGTATGAATGGAACCACGCGCTGAAACAGGCCGGATTCTCAGCCTTCATCCCCAAACCTTTCCGTGCCGCAGATCTGCACAAAAAAATACTGCAGCTCACCGAAAGCGGTAAACTGCAGTATCAACAATATGCGTAGACTATCCTTTTAGTTTAGCAAACTGTTCCTGGGCAGTCTTTATCTTCTGCCGGATTGCTTCTATACTTTCCAACTGAAGATTGGACGGGGCGTTCTCGCCACTGCAGACCGACCGGTACAATTCAGATAATTCTTCCCTGAGCCTTTTCACATCAGCAAACATCGACACCATCTTAACAGGAACCAGTGTTGCTTTAAGGGCTTCCAGCTGATCCAGCCTTGTCTGAGCCAATTTCTTTGCTCTGGGTTTTGTTTCCTGTTCTGCCAGCTTTTTCTGCAGGCCTATCCGACTATTCAGTGAATCTACCAATGCAGCCAGCTCTTCATGAAGCGCAAACAACTGCATCGCTGCCTCATACTGTTTCCGACGTTCCTGTTCCGTGAACATGGAAGTGGCAGCATGAAACAGGGTCAATGGTTGTGTAACCGTTTTCGGACCTGCCGTAAGCTTCATCGTATAGGTACCGGGTAAAACCTGAGGTGCAACAAAGGCACTATAATCCGGACTGGCTCCTGCGGCTACTTTGGGGGCTTTCATCCGCTGGTTCCAGCTCACCCGGTTGATGCCTTTTCTCTTGGTCCCCGGAATACTCTGTACCAACTTTCCCTGTGCATCCAATATATCGATTTTCACCTCTCCGGTAGATACTCTCTCTTTCAGATAGTAACTGAAAGGTGGAATAGCAGGCGCATTCGGTGACACATAAGATCCCTGATCATTTGATCCGCCATACCCAAACATGCCTGTAGTCAGTTCAATCGGTCGGACAGGAAAAAGATGAATGTCTTTTTCGAATACCTCTTTGGTTAAAGCGCGGATTGTAGAGATATCATCCACAATCATAATACCCCTTCCATGCGTACCCAGCACAAGGTCTTGTGTTTCCGGATGGATCTGTATATC
>CANHUD010000203.1 GCA_947463665.1 Sphingobacteriales bacterium | reverse complement strand
TTCTCCAGATTTTATCCAGAGCAGTTAAGGAAATGAGCGAAGGCGAGCTTTTGCAAATGGAAAAATCAAGGTCACTGAACCTTGATGAAGATGTTTACTTCAGAATAATCACCCATAAAACGGCCTCTCTCTTAGCCGCAGCCTGTGCAGCGGGAGCATATTCCGCCTCACGCGATGAAGCGCTGACGGAGAAATTCCGACTTTTTGGTGAGAAGGTGGGCATCGCATTTCAGATAAAAGACGATTTGTTCGATTACGGCAAAGAGGATGTAGGGAAACCTACAGGTAATGATATCAAGGAAAAGAAGCTGACGCTTCCACTCATTTACACCCTGAACAATGTGGACAAAAGCCTTAAAAAAGAACTGATCTATATCCTCAAAAATCAAAACAGAATAAAGGAGAAAATTGATTTCGTAATAGATACGGTTCAACAGTCGGGAGGCATTAAATATGCCACCGATAAGATGAATGCCTATAAAAAGGATGCATTGGCTCTTTTAGAAGACTTTCCTGATGCAGCAGCCAGAGAAACACTGGCCAGCCTGGTAAATTACACAACTGATCGTAAAAAATAGAAGGAGGCCGTACTACCGTACATGCCTCCTCCAGAATAAGTATTCAGGGAGTATTATCCCATCAGCTCCACATTGCGGTTAATGAACGAAGTCAGATCATTTCCTTTTAACATGCCTTGTGAAAGCAGCGCCAAATCTGCCAGGTTTCGAACCAGTTTCTTTTGCCGGTCTTCATCTGCCTCTCTCAGCACCAGCTGAATAGCGGCGTGGTTCCCGTTCACTGTCAGCGTCACTTCATCGGGCATAGAAGCATAAAAGGATGCAGCCGGTCCACTCACCGCGGCCATATCTTTCATCCGGCGCATAAACTCAGGTCTTGTTGCCACAACAGGCGAAGTATCTTTATTTAGCCCTCTGATCTCCACAGTGATGTGGGAAGAAGATGCCAGTTCCTGCTGAAACATTGTCTTGAGTTTCTCCTCCTCTTCTTTTGACAATACACTTTCTGAACTTTCCTTTTTATCAATAAGGTTGTCTGCAATATCGGCGTCTACGCGAACGAAATGAACTTCACTCCATTTGGCTTCCATTTGGTTGATAAAGGAGGAATCCACCAATGTCTCCATTTGAACGACCACATAGCCCCGGTCAACTGCAGCACTGATGTACGCATCCTGCTGAACGGGATCTGTTGTATAGAGAACTACCAGCTTTCCATCCTTATTCTTTTGAAGGGTTTCGGCAGCCATACGGTATTCTTCCAGTGTGTAGAACTTTTGCTGACGCGCATCCTTGAAAATATGGAAAGAATTGGCCTTATCCATGAACTTGTCGTCGGTCATCATACCATATTTCACGAAAAGTCCGAGGCTCTCCCATTTTTCTTCGAAAGAAGGTCGGTCGTTGCGGAAAATCTCATCCAGCTTATCCGCTACTTTCTTTGTGATGTGGTTGTTGATTTTACGAACATTCGGATCGCCCTGCAGATAACTACGACTCACATTGAGAGGTATATCCGGGGAATCAATTACCCCCTGAAGCAACATCAGAAACTCTGGAACTATGTCTTTTACCTCATCTGTAACAAACACCTGGTTGCTGTACAGTTGAATTTTGTCTTTCTGTATTTCATAACTCTGCTTGATCTTCGGGAAGTAAAGAATACCGGTAAGCGTAAAAGGATAATCCACGTTAAGATGAATCCAGAAAAGTGGGGTTTCATTAAATGGATAGAGTTCTTTATAGAATTTCTCATAATCTTCCCGGGTGAGATCTGACGGTTTTTTTGTCCAGGCCGGTTCTGTATTGTTCACCTGTTTATCCCCAAAAAAGATCGGAACCGGCAGGAATCGGCAGAATTTTTCAAGTATAGAGGAAATCCGGTGATCCTCCAGAAAATCCAGACTGTCTTCACCTACGTATAATATAATGTGGGTACCCCTTTCTTCTTTTTGAGCATCTTCAATGGAGTAGGAAGGACTCCCATCACAGGACCAGCGGGCCGCTTTTGCCCCGTCTTTGTAAGAAAGACTGACTACATCCACCCTGTTGGCCACCATGAAGGCTGAGTAAAATCCTAATCCGAAATGGCCAATTATGCTGGCATCAGGTTGTCCCTTATATTTTTCAAGGAATTCCTCTGCACTGGAAAAGGCTACCTGGTTAAGATATTTATCCATTTCTTCCGCCGTCAATCCAATTCCCCTGTCACTTATGGTAATTGTTTTGTTCTCCTTATCCAGTTTAACATCTATGCGCAATTCCCCCAACTCCCCTTTGACCTCTCCTGCAGAGGATAATGTTTTTAATTTTCGGGTAGCATCTACAGCATTGGAAATCAGCTCTCTAAGAAAGATTTCGTGATCGCTGTACAGGAATTTCTTGATGATCGGAAAAATGTTCTCCGTGTGAACGCGAATCTGTCCTTGCATACTCTATCGTAATTTTTAATCGATAATTTCATTGCAAATGCCAGACCATCTGTATAAATATGCCAAAAAGTCAATCCTTCTGGTGTTTTTTCAGATTTAAATGGACGAAATTTCAGCTTTTGTCTTTCAGGATAGCCTGATAAGTCAGATTTTGCATTTGTCCTATAAATGGTTACCTTTGCCGCCCATTTATTTATTAACCAATCAGGGAAAAAATGCAGAATTACGAATTGATGGTGATCTTTACCCCTGTCCTGAGCGAAGAGGAATTTAAGACTGCTCAGAAAAAGTACGCTGATTTCATCGAAGCAAACGGTGGTCAGGTTGTACACAGCAATCCCTGGGGATTGAGATCACTGGCGTATCCTGTACAAAAGAAAACAACCGGTATTTACTGGGTTCTGGAGTACAGTGCGCCATCCGACATTAATGAGAAGCTGAAGATTCAGCTTCTTCGCGACGAGCAGGTGCTTCGTCAGATGGTTGTAAAACTCGATAAATACGCCGTCGAGTACAACCTTAAAAAGAGAAGTGGCGTTTCTACCGGTATTGAAAAAGCAGTGGAGGGTTAAGTCATGGCCAAAGCAAATGAGATCAAGTATCTGACAGCGATCAAGACGGAAAAACCCAGGAAGAAATTCTGCCGGTTCAAGAAGTATGGTATCCGCTACATTGACTACAAGGATGCGGAATTCCTGAAGAAATTCCTGAACGATCAGGGCAAGTTATTACCCCGTCGTCTGACCGGTAACTCACTGAAGTACCAGCGTAAGATTTCAGAAGCGGTAAAGCGTGCCCGTCAAATGGCGATATTGCCGTACGTAACTGACCTGTTAAAGTAAGGAGGACGATATGCAAGTGATATTAATACAGGATGTAAACAACCTTGGCGGTCTCAATGAAGTGGTGAATGTCCGCAACGGATATGCCCGTAACTTCCTGATCCCTCAGGGTCTGGCAGTAGAAGCTTCTCCTTCCAATGTTGCTCAATTGCAGGAGCGCCTGAAGCAGCAGCAAAAGAAAGAAGCCAAAATGCTGGCTGAAATCAACTCTGTCATTGCCAAACTCAAAGAGGGAGCAATTAAAATCGGAGCTAAGACCGGTACATCCGGAAAAATATTTGGTTCCGTTACTTCTGTACAGATTGCCCGTGCCATCCGTGACCAGAAAGGATATGAGATCGACCGCCGGAAGATCCATATTCTGGATGAGATCAAGGAGCTGGGAACATTCAAGGCCAAAGTTGATTTCGGGAACGGAAACGAAACCGAAATTGAAATGGAAGTGATCGCAGAGTAGACAGCATGTTTATAGAATGAGGTTAAAGGCCGTCTCTAAAGAGACGGTCTTTTTTTGTTAGAAACGGACGAGTAAAAGGAGTATCTCAGGTTTTGGGAAAAATAGTTAACAATTTTGGTAAAATATTGTTATCTTGACGATAAGGTACATATAGGCTGTTATGTCTTGCCAAAGCATCATCGTCCTCTTTGTTCCTACTTATTTACTAGTTAAATCCCTGTTCATGAACATTTATGTAGGTAACATGAATTTCAATCTTGGAAACGATGATTTGATCAACCTGTTTTCCCAGTTTGGAACTGTAACATCCGCCAAAATCATTAACGACAAGGTTACCGGTCGTAGCAAAGGTTTTGGTTTCGTGGAAATGAGTAACGATGATGAGGCGCGCAATGCCATATCTGGTTTACATGAAACCGAGGTAATGGGTCGAAAGCTGATTGTCAATGAAGCCAAGCCTCAGGAACCAAGAAGTGGTTCAGGTGGTGATTTCAACCGCCGCCCTTATGGCGGTGGCGGAGGTGGTTTCCGCGGTGGCTCCGGCTCCTCAGGTGGCGGCAGAAGGTCTGGTGATCGTTTCAACGAATATTAAATACAAAACGAGGCTGTCTCAAAAGGATAGCCTCGTTTTATTTTTTATTGGTAAAGGTGCGGAATTCATTGTCCCCTTTTCTGTAGTTGATCCAGGCCGTTAGTTCCTGCTGCTGCTTAAGCCATTTCGTACTCTTTCTAAGCCCCATCACCAGAAACGTATTGTCCCATGCATCTGCCAACATTGCCGTAGGAGCCTGTACGCTTACCGACAAAACGTTATTTTTAACGGGTTTCCCTCTTGATGGATGGATTATATGCGTGTACCTTTTTTTCCCTGATACAAAATTTTTCCTGTTTCCTCCGGAAGAAGTTAGGGCTGCGTTCGAAAGCGCTACAATTTCCTGAACGGGATACCACTTTTCTGCTTTCGGAAGGGCAGATTCTATCCCTATTTTCCAGTGACCGGTTTCAGGATGAAATCCTTTTACCCGTATTTCACCTCCCAGTTCCACCATCATATCAGAAATTCCATTTCTCTCCAGGAAAGAGGTGATTTCATCTACAGTATAGCCCTGTGCGATTCCATTACAATC
>CANHUD010000202.1 GCA_947463665.1 Sphingobacteriales bacterium | reverse complement strand
CCGAGGGTGTTCACCTCTTCCCATTCCGAACAGAGAAGTTAAGCCCCTCATGGCCGATGGTACTGGACTGCGGTCCGGGAGAGTAGGTAGGTGCCATATTTATTAACCCCTGTTGGTATATCCTTCAGGGGTTTTTTTATGCCCCTACAACATCGAATCCTCACTAAACAAATAAATAACAGAATTTATTTGTATTTTTTCTGACTCTTATGAATAGCGATTTAATTTTTCAGCTGTCACTACTTACCTCTTTTACAGGTTTGATCGTTTCGATCATTCTCTATTTTGTAAACCGACTCGAATCTTTTCATGCCCGATTACTCGCCTTCTCTTTATTCAGCATTTCAATTTCCTGCCTTGCATATGGTTTGTACTTATCTAATATCTATATCAAGTTCCCTCATCTCTGGCGTTTGCAAGTTTTTTTAACCCTCTGTACGCAGCCTGTTTCATATGTATATATACGTTCTGTAATTAATCAGGAATATAAACTGAGGCGTTCTGATCTCTGGTTTCTATTACCTGCTGTTATCTATACATTGAATTACTTCCCCTTCTATGTGTTACCCGCAAATGAAAAATTATTTTTTATTAAGCAGGCTCTTAAAGACCCATCCCTGATTACTAACGAATTAGAAACTTGGTTTAAAATTCCGGGTGCAGTTCTCATTCGTGTTGGTTATGGAGTAACCCTCCTTTCTATGGGCTTAATCCATGTACATAAATGGAAACGTTCATTTCAGGAAAAGAAATTTCAGAACCAAAACCAGGATGTTTACCGCTGGTTATTGTTTTACACCACTATCCTTTTTTCTGCATATTTTTTTCTTTTCGTTGAATATATTTATCATTTCTTCCAGTTTACAAAAGCTTATGCCTTATTTACACTCACGGTTTCTGTTACGATCATTCTGATTTGTATCTATTTACTTGTTCGTCCGAATATTTTGTATGGGGCCAGTGGATGGAATCCCCAAATACAGCCGGATGCACTAAATGCTCTTTTAAAGGATCAGACGCTTACGGAAAGCAAGAGTCGTTATTCGATCTCTTATGAACAGGGTTTGGTATACAAACGTACACTTGAAGAACATTTATCTACTCATAAACCTTTTCAGAAGCAGGGCTATTCCATTCGTGATCTCTCTCTTGAGTTGAAAATTCCAACGTATCAACTTTCTGTTTTCATTAACCAGGAGTATAGTAAAAATTTTAATGAACTGATAAATGAACATCGCATCCTCTTTTTGAAATCTCTACTGGACGAAGAGGATAAGTATAAAAAATATACATTGGATGCGCTTTCAAAATTAGGAGGCTTTAACTCCAGATCATCCTTTATTGCAGCTGTGAAAAGGTATGCAGGTCAGACGCCATCTGAATTTTTTTCACGTAGCTAATGGGTAAGAATGATCTTTAAAATGATAAGAGGATGTATAAGTTGGTTTCATTTGTAGGTAATCCTACCAATTGATTGATGTAAATTACAATTCATTTGTTGTAAAGTAGTACTTAGAAAATACGTATCCGAAGGGACATGATGGTGACAACCTGTTCGTTTGGTAAATTTGGTTTGGTAAAGAAAATATTGCAAGTGAAAATAGCGCTCTTTATACCGTGTTATATCGATCAGTTCTATCCCGATGTGGCAAAAGCAACTTATTTCCTGTTGAAAAAACTGGGACTGAGTGTAGACGTTCCATCCGGCCAGACCTGTTGCGGACAGCCAATGGCTAACAGCGGATACAATCACCTGTCTGCTTCCTGCAATAAACATTTTACGGGCATCTTCCAGGGGTATGATTTCATCGTTTCTCCTTCAGCCAGCTGTGTCCTGCATATACGGGAACATCTTTCATCAGATAACTATCCCGATCAGGCTGAAAGCATTCGAAAACAAACGTTTGAGCTTACCGAATTTATGACAGATATCCTTAAGGTAGATCAGTTGAACGCCCGATTCCCCCACCGGGTGGGTATTCACCAGGGCTGCCATGGTTTGCGCGGATTGCATCTGGCAGGTATGTCTGAAACGATGCTGCCTCCCTTTTCAAAACCGGAACAACTGTTACATCTGGTAAGCGGAATTGAGATCTGTTATCCGGAGCGAATCGATGAATGCTGCGGTTTTGGTGGCTCATTCTGTGTTTTTGAAGAAGCCGTAAGTGTTAGTATGGGAGAAAGCCGAATCAGTGAACATGAAAAAAATCAGGTTGAATTCATAACCAGTAATGACATGAGCTGCCTTATGCATCTGGAAGGTATCCTCAAAAGAAAGAAAAGCCCGGTCAGAGTCAAACATATTGCAGAGATTTTAAATCAGGAATAAATGAATCATGCAGAAAAAGCAGAACGTTTTATAGCAGATAAACAGCGTACCGCCTGGCATGATGAAACACTTTGGTTCATACGAAGTAAACGGGACACTGCTGCTCAAAAACTGCCGGAATGGGAACAGCTCAGAAACTGGGCATCCGATATCAAAGCACATACCTTATCCCGCCTTGATGTCTATCTGGAAGAATTTGAACGTAATGCTATTGCCAATGGGATCATCGTTCACTGGGCTAAGGATGGAGAGGAGCATAACCAGATCATTGAAAAGATTCTTAAGGATAATCAATGTAAGCGGTTGGTGAAAAGCAAATCAATGTTAACGGAAGAATGTCATCTTAATGCACATTTGAAAACCGTTGGTATTGAAGTGATCGATACTGATTTGGGAGAGAGGATCGTTCAGCTAAGAGATGAACCTCCCAGCCATATTGTATTGCCTGCTATTCATCTGAAGAAAAAAGATGTAAGTGATGTGTTTACCGAAAAATTAGGCGCAACTCCTGGAAATGAAGATCCGGAATACCTGACACGACTGGCGAGAAAGTCCCTGCGGGAGGAATTTTTACAATCTGAAGTGGCCATCACTGGAGTAAACTTTGCTATTGCCGAAACAGGCGGTATTGTAATATGTACCAATGAAGGGAACGCAGATATGGGTGTTAACAACGCTCGGGTTCATATTGCCTGCATGGGAATTGAAAAGTTACTGCCTAAAAAAGAACATCTGGGAGTTTTTATTCGATTGCTCACAAGAAGTGCCACCGGTCAACCCATTACTATTTACACCAGTCATTACCGTAAACCAAAGCCTGGTAAGGAAATGCATCTGGTGATTGTTGATAACGGACGAACCCGGCAGCTGGCGAGTGATGATTTTAGAAGTTCGTTGAAATGCATTCGTTGCGCCGCCTGCTTCAATACCTGTCCGGTTTATCGCCGAAGTGGCGGACATAGCTATGATGCAGTAGTAGCGGGCCCTATCGGCTCGATTCTCAGTCCGAATTACGATCCGAAAAAACACGCTGACCTGCCGTTTGCATCCACGTTGTGCGGATCCTGTTCGAATGTTTGTCCGGTTAAAATTGATATTCATGACCAACTTTGGAAATGGAGACAAACGTTAACACAACAGGGATATACACCTGCTTCGAAAACCCTGATGATGCGCGTGATGGCATTTATGCTTGGACACCGCGGAGCATATGCCATCGCAGGGAAAATCGGAAGATGGACGCTCCGGCAATTTCCACAGTTAATTCGTAATAGATGGAACCCCTGGTACCGGCAACGGGAGATGCCGGATGCCCCAAAAGAGAGTTTTCAGGAATGGTTTAAAAAGCATCAGAAAATATGAGTAGCCGTCAACAGATTCTGGAGAGAATTCGGGCTGTACGACAAAACGAGCAAAAACTACCCGATGAACTTCCGAAACGTATGCTTCCGCTGGAGGAATTAAGGGAAAGGTTCATCGTTTCCTGTTCAATAACCGGTACAGGAGTTCATGTTCTATCCTCAATGGAAGAAGCCACTTTCTTGTTCATGCAGAAAGCCGGGTCCTGTAGTTTTTATATAGGTCCTGGTTTGCCGGGGAATAATTCTATAGAGGATCCTGTGCGAACGGATTATGCAATACTTAAAGGAGAATTTGGTGTCGCAGAAAATAATGCTGTCTGGTTGAAAGAGTCTTCCATGGGCGACCGCGTAATTCCATTTGCATCTCTTCATCTATATCTGTTGGTGTCTGAAGATGATCTGGTTGCAGATATGCATGAGGCCTATCACAAGGATTTGATTTTTCAGGAAGGGTTCGGTGTGTTCATCGCCGGTCCATCCAAAACAGCAGATATCGAGCAATCATTGGTAATTGGTGCCCATGGCCCTCTATCCCTGGATATTTTACTAATCACCAATCACTAATCACCAATCTCTAATCTCTAATCTCTAATCTCTAACCTTGTCTTTCCTCGCTTTACTATTTTCTTTCTTTCCATTCCAGATCCACACAGGGCAGGCTCAGGGAACCACGTATACTATAAAGTATGTAGCAGCTCATCCGGTGGTAAGCCAGCAGCAGCTGGACAGTCTTTTTCGGGTAATAAATCTCTCGCTCTCACTTTATGAGCCGCATTCCTTGATCAATGTATTCAACAGAGACGGAAAGGTTAAGATGGATGTTCATCTGCATAAGGTTGTAAAAACAGCTTTAGAGGTGCATGCTCTTTCTCACGGGGCCTTTGATATTACATCCTTTTCTATTTCATCTCTCTGGGGATTTGGCGTAGGGGGGCAATTCATGCTTCCGGATAAAAAAGCGATCCGTCAGGTTCGCAGGCTTACCGGTTCACAGTGGCTGGAAGTAAAAGGGGATTCCCTCATTGCCCGTAGGAATGGGGTAAAGATTGATTGTAATGGAATCGCGCAGGGCTATACTGTAGATGAAATCACCTCTTTCCTGGAGAGAAATGGAATTTCTGATATGATGGTGGAACTGGGAGGTGAAATACGGGTAAAAGGATTTCATCCTGAAACCGGTCACTGGAAAATAGGG
>CANHUD010000201.1 GCA_947463665.1 Sphingobacteriales bacterium | reverse complement strand
TCCAGCACATCCAGGGCTGCACCACGGATTTTACCCTTCTCAAGAGCCTGATTCACAGCCCGTAGATCATGAACCGCCCCCCTGGATGCATTGATAAACCAGGGCTTTTGCTGCAATGATTCAAAAAAATCGTCATTGGCCATGTGAAACGTATCACCGGTCAGCGGTACATGAAAACTGATCACCTCTGCATACCGGGCTATCTGTTCGATGGATGCTTCGCGCACATGTCCAGTGGCAAAATCAGTTTTGTACTTATCATAAGCCAGAACGGTCACATTAAACGGAGCCAGCAACCGCGCAAAGGCAGCACCTGTATGCCCGTATCCAATGATGCCTACCGTACGCCCGCTCAACTCCTCGCCCCTGTTGGCATCACGGATCCATTTTCCTTCTTTCACTTCGGCTGCAGCCAGACAGATCCGGTTCATCAGCGTGAGGAGCATTCCCAGTACATGCTCTGCTACCGCATTGCGGTTTCCTTCCGGACTGCTCACGCAACGTATGCCTTTCGACGCTGCATATTCTACGTCGATCAGTTCCAGCCCACTCCCCAACCGGCCGATCCATTTCAGCTGACCGGCTGCATCGAGCAGCGTGCGATCGATTTTCAGCTTCGTCGTAACGATCAGCCCTTCCAATGCTGGTATCTGCTCCAGCAATTCCGGGTATCGTATCTCCGGCTGGTAATGTACAGTATAGCCGGCTGCTTCCAGACTTTGCTTTAACAGAGGATGGGCCTTTGCTGTTATGATGACCTCTCTTTTCATTTCATCTTCTCCAAAAGGTTCACATAATCCTGAACCGACAGGTTTTCTGCACGGCGACTAAACAGTTCATCCTGCAGTACTTCGGGCGGGAAAAAAGCTTTCAGGGGATTTCTCAGTTGTTTCCGACGTTGTCCGAAAGCGGTTTTAACCAGTACAAAGAATTTTCGCTCATTGGTAATTCCGTATGGATTTCCCTTGTTTACCAGACGAATCACCCCGCTTTTCACTTTAGGCGGAGGCTGAAAAGCCTGCTCATCCACATCAAAAAGGTATTCCACATCAAACCAGGCCTGCGTGAGCACACTAAGGATGCCGTAATCCTTGTTATTCGGACCGGCAGCTATGCGCAGGGCCACTTCTTTCTGAAACATACCGACCACGCATTCTACCAGGTGCTTCCATTCCAGCATTCGAAACATTATCTGGGTAGAGATATTGTAGGGAAAATTGCCAATCACTGTAAAAGGTTCTGCAAAGGGAAGCGGGATCTCCAGAATATTTCCCCGAATGATTTTACCAGCCATGGCCGGCCAGGTCTTTTCCAGAAAAGCAATCTTCTCATCATCCAGTTCCACAGCGGCAAAATCGATGCCGGGCAGATGAATCAGGTGTCGGGTCAGCGCTCCTCCACCCGGTCCAACTTCCAGCAGACGCTGGAACGATTGTTCATTCAATGCAGCAATGATCCGCTCCACAATGCCTTCATCCCGAAGAAAATGCTGTCCGAGCGACTTTTTTAAGGTATACATGTAGGTTCAAAAATACTACCTTTACAGGCTTAAACAGCATTATGAATCAAGTACCGCAGAAACCCGTCATAGGCATAACCACCGGCGATCTCAACGGCATCGGCATGGAGTGCATCATCAAAGTGTTTTCCGACCAGCGTATGCTTGATTTCTGCATACCCGTCATTTTTGGTTCCAACAAACTGATCAATTTCTATCGGAAATTCCTCCCGGATTACAATCTCAACTATTCGGTCATAAAAGATTTTTCCCGCATCAATCCCAAACAGGTCAATGTATTCAATGTATGGGAAGATGAGCTGCCGGTAAATCCGGGCACACTTACCGATATAGCCGGCCAGTACGCTGTACAGTCGCTCACCACCGCAGCACAGGCCCTGCGGGATCAGCATATCCAGGCAATCGTGACGATGCCTATTCACAAAAAAAATGTGCAGAGCGATTTGTTTCCCTATACCGGGCATACCCCTTTTCTGAAACAATATTTCGAAGCGAAAGATGTGGTCATGCTGATGTGTGCCGATAATATGCGCGTAGGAGTGGTTACCGAACACATCCCGATACAGGATGTGGCTAAACAAATAACGAAAGAAAACATCGTTTCTAAACTCCGGATCTTAAAAGATTCCCTCAAAAAAGATTTCGGAATTGATAAACCACGGATCGCCGTACTCGGCCTTAACCCACATGCGGGGGATGACGGCCTGATCGGGAAAGAAGACAACGAGATCATTCGTCCGGCCATCCTGGAAGCAAAAAAAGCAGATTTGCTGGTTTATGGTCCCTACCCTGCCGATGGCTTTTTTGCCAGAGGCACGCATGAGAAATTCCATGCGGTCCTGGCTATGTACCACGACCAGGGGCTGATTCCGTTCAAGTCGCTGGCCAAAGGATATGGCATCAACTATACTGCCGGCTTATCCGTTATCCGAACCTCCCCGGATCATGGTACCGCCTTTGATATTGCCGGGAAAGACAAGGCCGATGAATCCTCTACCCGCGAAGCTGTTTTTGTTGCACTGGATATTCTTGCCAAACGTGCAGGATATGCAGAAGCTCACCGCAATCCCTTACGAAAGATGAGTGCCTCCGTTCTGCGGAATGCGGTGGATGAAGCAATTGAGGATTAACGGAATACATTTTCAGGGATTCCCTTATTGATCTGGTATTGCTCATAGATCAGCTCTACCCTGCCTTTCCGGTCCTTCACTTTTTCAGGAACGGCCTGGCCTGTTTCGTATTCAAAGGTCACTCCTTTGGGTAGTTTGTAATCCTTCGTATTGAAACTGAACAGCACACGATCCGGCAAGCCGAAAGAAGCATATCGGCCATAAAACAACTGCATATCGTAGGTGCCATTATCGCGCGTAGTGGAAACCGCTTTCCGGATCAGCCGTAATTTCTCATCTATATACAAAGTGGTTAGTACCAGATCACTGGCATCCGACAAAGGCAGCAATTTTATGATCTGAACAGGTGTGCCCTCCAGCATGGAAGATCCGGCAGCCACGGCCACATACTGATCCTGCAACAGCAGACTGTTCAGGTTTACACTGACCCCGTTTTTGGGCAACAGAGATATCCCACCGTCCTTTTTGATGCGGAATTTGTTCGGCTTTTGGAAATAAACCTGGACATTGGAAACAGGAACTTTGAGAAAGGCAACATCCGTTTTAAGTTTTCCTTTTGCCTGGTAATCGTTGACCTGTTCCATTTTCTGCCTTACTTCACGGATCAGTTTTTCTGCATCCTGTGCAACCAGTTCCAGAGAGAACAACCAGATTCCGGAGAATATCCACCATTTCATACAGGAATAACATATTCCCGGTTGTGTTGGTTCGGCTATACTACATCCACTTCGCGATATGCCCGTATAAGTGCAAGTTCTCCTTCTTTTCCGGGTTTTGCATTTCCATGCTCCATCCCCAGAATACCCTTATAGCCTTTGCTGTGAATATGTTTGAAAATGTTTTTGTAATTCATCTCACCGGTTGTTGGTTCTTTTCGGCCCGGATTGTCGCCAATCTGGAAATAACCGATCTCATCCCACACCATATTGATATTGGCGATGATGTTCCCCTCATTTCGCTGCATATGGTACATATCGAAAAGGATCTTGCAGGAAGGGCTGTTCACCGCCTTGCAGATCATAAAGGTCTGGTGGGAATGACGGAGAAAAAGATCCGGATTATCACTCAGTGGTTCCAGCACCATCACCAGTCCGTGCGGCTCCAGAATCTCTGCGCCCCTGCGAAGTGCGTCGATGACATGAGCAGTCTGGATTTCATATGAGAGGCTGCGTTCAAAATTTCCGGGAACTACCGTCATCCATTTGGCGTTGCATCGCTTTGCCACCTCTACTGCCCGCTTACAATCAGCGATCATCTTATCTTTCCATTCCTGTTTACCCGTGGTGAGCGTAGTTTTCCAGTGCCAGCTGTCGGACGTAACTACAAATACCCCCATCTGCATGCCCAGTTTAGCAAGAAGATTACCGATTTGCTGCTGCTGCTCCGGGGTACGGTTCATCATTCCATTGTCTTCAATAGCCCGAAATCCCTGATCATGCGCCCATCGGATCTGATCGAGAAAATCTTTTCCGGCATGCTGTGCAAACATACCATCGTGAAATCCGAACAAAAGGTTGAATGGCTGTCCCGGTGCCGGTTGAGGGGTTACTTCAGTTGCGGAGGCGGAGACCGACAAGGCCGATGCGGCCCCTGCCATCAGGCCGCTTGACAGGAAATTTCTTCGTTTCATGGTCTGAATATAAATAATGATTTTGAATCTTCGTATTTTGAAGCCGCTGAAATAATTTACCGTGAGATCGATTTTCTTTTTTCTTTCCGCAGTGACTTTTCTTTCACTGCCCGTTTTTGCCCAGACTTCAACAACAGACTTTACTCCTTACCGGCAGTCGATACCCGGCTCCGATCAGACGTATGCATTTGTTCCCATTCCGGGAGGCAGTTTCCTGATGGGCAGCCCTGCCACCGAAAAAAACAGACGCCCGGATGAAGGCCCGCAAAACAAAATCACCCTTTCCCCATTCTGGATGGGGGCTTTTGAAGTAACGCATGATCAGTTCGGGGTTTTCTTCCGGGATGAGAATACCTCTCAGGGATCGAAGGTGGATGCGGTGACCCGTCCAACAGCGCAATATATAGATCTTAGCTGGAACATGGGTAAAGACGGCGGATATCCCGTCAACAGTATGTCGGTGGATGCCGCCATGATGTTTTGTCGCTGGTTATATGATAAAACAGGGATTTTTTACCGACTTCCAACAGAAGCCGAGTGGGAATATGCCTGCAGGGCCGGAAGTACCTCGGCCTATCCCTTTGGGAATGATCCTGCGTTGCTTGGTCAGTATGCCTGGACCAAAGGCAACAGCAAAGGGAAATACCAGAAAACCGGTCAGAAAAAACCCAATGCCTGGGGGCTCTATGATATGTT
>CANHUD010000200.1 GCA_947463665.1 Sphingobacteriales bacterium | reverse complement strand
TGCTTTGCAGAGCCGGATGGCATCCGCTACAGCCGAACTGAGAGCCCGATCGCTGGCACGGGTAGCCAGACTTCGCATATAGGCCCTTGGATGATGAATGGCATTCATCCGGATGCGGTCGCCCAATAAAGCACCGCCTGTTTTTTTTCGGGAAGGATCTACCGACAATACCGCCAGTCGCTTTTCCCGGGTATGATACAGAAAACGACGCACCAACTCATCGGTCACGGAACTTTTCCCGGCACCCCCCGTACCCGTAATACCCAGAACGGGTATGGTTTTATCCGGCAATGCCGGAAGCGCACCATTCAGCATTCCAAGTTCCGCCAGCGTGATCGATCTTGCCAGCCGGTGCGACGGCACCATATCGTCTTTCAGTAAAAACGGTTCATCGGGCTGGCTCTTTTTCAGCAAATCCTCAATCATCCCTTCCAGTCCCATCTCGCGGCCATCATCCGGTGAATAAATCCGCGTAATGCCATAGGCATGCAGGGCTTCGATCTCCTGAGGCAGAATCGTTCCGCCCCCGCCACCAAAAATCCGGATATGCCCACAACCCTGCTGCTCAAGCAGGTCCTTCATGTATTTGAAAAATTCGATGTGCCCGCCCTGATAAGAGGTCACGGCAATGGCATCCGCATCCTCCTCCATCGCACATTCCACAATCTCCGCCGCCGAACGGTTATGGCCCAGATGGATGATCTCCGCCCCCTTGCTTTGCAGTATCCGACGCATGATGTTGATCGCTGCATCGTGACCATCAAATAAACTCGCTGCCGTGACTATCCGAATCCTTTTCTCCATAAAACTAACAGTTGTTAGTACAACAAAATTAGAAAACTTTCCGGGATTTCCTAATAGCTATGGGCCTTTACGTGTGATTACGCGAATTGCTCTAACTTGCAGTCCCATGCGTACATCCTCCATTATAGGGCTGATATGTTGCCTGTTATCCCTGTCTGCAAAGGCTCAGGAAACCCTTCTGGACACCATCGTGGTTTCCGCTTCGCTGCGGAACCAGCTGGAAAAAGAAACCGGACGGAACATTCTTACCATCAAAGGATCGGATTTTCAAAAATTCCCTGTCAACACCCTCGATGATCTGCTGAAATACCTCCCGGGCATTGAAGTACAGCAACGAGGGCCACAGGGAGCCCAGGCCGATATCATCATCCGTGGTGGCACCTTCCAGCAGGTGCTGGTGCTGATCGACGGGGTTCGGCTCAACGATCCGCTGACCGGACATTTCTCTGCTTATATACCCATTCATCCTTCGGAGATCGACCGTATCGAAATCCTGAAAGGAGCTGCGGCCGCGCTGCACGGATCGGATGCCATTGGAGGCGTCATCCATGTAATAACCAAAACATTTAGCAATGCTACGCAGGCAAAAAAACATACGGCATCAGCGGGTGTGGAAACCGGTCAGTACGGTCTTTTCAATGTGAACGGATGGTGGCGAAAAAAAATGGAGAAGACATCGATCAGCATTGGTTTTTTTTCCAATAAGGCGGATGGACAGTCGCTGAGGGGAACTACCGGCTTTTTTCATTCGTCAGCCGCAACGGTATCACTAAGGCAGGATCTGGGGCGCGACTGGTCGGTAGCACTGCGATCGGCCATTGACAATCGGGACTTTAACGCACAGAATTTTTATACCACCTTTATCAGCGATACAGCCCGCGAAGAGGTGCGCTCCTGGTGGCATCAGGGCCAGCTGAGAAAAAAAGGGAAAGGCTACCAGTGGGTTACTGACATCGCCTATAAAAAGCTAAGCGATGAGTATCTGTTCCGCCCGGGCACTACACCCAACCAGAATCATACCCGGTTGTTTGTAGCCCAGTCGTATGCACAGCTGCAAGCCGGCGCCAAAACCACCCTGACTACCGGTGTACAGTTCATAGGAAAATCGATCCGTTCAAATGATCGCGGTAATCATACGCTACCGCATGCCGCCATTTTTGCAACGCTTAACCACCGCATCCTTAACCAGTTATTCATCAATGAAAGTCTTCGTCTCGATTGGGATGGGAATTACGGAACCGTGCTGGTTCCGCAGGTCAACATCGCCTGGAGCCCTTCCCGCTTTACGTTCAGAGGCTCCTGGGGCACCGGCATCCGGGATGCGGATTTCACGGAACGCTATAACAACTACAACAAAACGCGGGTGACCAGTGGCAGCATCGGCAACCCGGATCTTCGGACAGAGCGTTCACAAAACTATGAGATCGGGGCAGATTACCGATTGCTGAAAGGACTGAAAATCAGTGCCGGACTGTTTCAGCGGGCACAACGGGATCTGATCGACTGGACACCTACTACTTACGCGAATATGCCTCGTCAAACCAACCTGGTACCCGGTGGAATGTATGCACTCGCCACCAACCTCTCCAGCGTTAGCACACGGGGAGCAGAGATCGATCTGCAATGGCGTAAACCGATGAAACAAGGAGAGTTTATCTGGATGAGTGGCTGGCTCTGGCTACGTTCCTCCTCAGCCGATCAAACACCTTCTTTCTACATTTCATCACATGCCAGATTTTTACTAACCAATAGCATTAGTATAACAAAAGAACAGTTCACTCTTTCGGTTAATACACTGAATAAAGTTCGGAATGTAATGCAGTCTTCCGCTTTGAATGCTTCGATCAGCAGAACCTATATGCTGGCGAATCTCCGGCTGCAGTACCGAATACCGAAATCGGGTGTTTCGGTATTCGGCCAATGCTACAATCTGCTGAACCAGCGGTACAGCGACCTGCTGGGCGCACAGATGCCGGGCAGATGGCTGAGTGGTGGTTTGAATTACAACAGATAACCGCGTCACCCTCTGCCTTAAGAAGGAATCAATAGACAAACTTCAGCACCATCTGTGCAATCGCTTGTCCACACCTAAGCCCCACCTCACAATCAGAACGGAAATGAATTCCGCCATAAATTCTCGAAACACTGGCTTCCGCTGCTATCTCTTCAAATCGTTGCTTCTCTGATGGGAACTCGACACCCAGAATAGTGGCAGCAGCTCCGGAGAACGTGGAATGCCCGGAGGTGTAACCGGGAAAGTTAGGCAGTCCGATGGTTTTGATGGATGGATCCACCTGTGATGGACGGGCTGAAAAATAAAAAACTTTTGTATCCCAGGTGCAAATAGCCGCATCGGCCATAGCCATATTCAGGTGACAGAACACGCGGGCTGCCCGTACTTCACTGAGGCCCTCACGGGCAATCGTAGTGGCTGCTATCTCATTCCAATGCCCCGGAGGCGTATAGGTACCTACCCCATCCGACCAGTACAGCGCAATCTGCCATTCTTTTGAATTCCGGGAACGATCAATGCGTTTTACTTCTTCCAGTTCCTGTTGAAATTTGGGTGATCCCACCGGAGGCGGAGGTCCCGGCCGGAGAGAATCACGTTGTGCCGCATTCATGCTCCACAGCCTTACATTTCCGAAATTCGCCAGCATCATGGGTCGGGCAGGTGTTTCCATACTTTTCCAGGGCAGTACGTTCCCTCTTGCAACCGCCCCCTGCTCCATCGCTGCCCATACAGCAGGATTTCCAACAGCAGCTCCCATGTTATCGCTCCGTAACCGCTGCAATGCTCGATCCGCCACAGCATTTCCAATTCGCTCACCCATCCGGATATCGGATTCGGAGGCCTGGCCCGACAACCATTTTGCCTGCTTTTGTCCGGCACTCAATGTTTGCAACATCACCGTATCGTTCGGGAAAAGCACACTCAGCAGCCGGACTGCCACCTGTGCTACAGCGGCATCTTCCGAAGGATAGGAAGGCAATCCGGGTTGAAAAGGCTCAAGGGCTTTCACCTGTGTGGAATTGGTAGCGGGCGACATGCGTTTATGTCGGAACTTTTCAGCCCACACCACTACCAGCGCATCGTAAATGGCCGTATGAAGATAGGCGTAGGCCCGCGAAGCATAGGGCGGATTGGCAAACGGGAATTTTGGATAAGCACCCGGATTGGCTGCACTCGGTACCGGATAGGTGCCGTCCGGATTGGCTTCCGGCGGCAGATTATACGTGGCCACCAAAGCTCTTGCCACCTCATTCCAGCGGATCACCCCGCTCCCTTTCCAGGTCTGGATCAACTGCTGATCAGCAGGTGTGAGGGATCGCTGCTTTTGCACAATGGCATCGATCTCCTGTTTATACGAAGCAGAGGAGGAAGCGTCCGGAGCAGGCAGCAGCAGATCGGTTGCAGCCCCAAGATGGATGGTATTCCAGGAGCCGGCCAATTCATCCAGGGATGTAGGTTCATATTGCAGTATCGTTCGCTCCGGAACATCTTTATTGCACGATATCAGCAGGATAATCCAACTACATAAAAAGATTTTTTTCATGCGTTAGTTTTTAATCGGATTAAATACATATTGAACTCCCGCACTCCACATGAATGCACGGCCCATATTCCGGCCCGTGACCGTCTGGTCTGCATTGCCATGAATGGCCAGTCCTTTCAGAAACGGCATCCAGTATAAACCGGTAAATCCCACGCTGGTGGCATTCATCCGGTTGAATGGATACGGCATGTCATGCCTTCGGATATCGGAACCAGATGTAGAAACCATCCATCCATAATGAACATCCGCTCGGAAGGATTTGCGCTTATAACCCAATCGAATAGCTCCGTCCCAAACATCCGGAACGGGCATTACGTTGCTCATAACCTGACGCTCATTAAAATACGACTGACGGTCTACCTTGATGTCCGACTTAAGTATATATCCGGTTTGGATAGTAGAGAACCAGCCGGATTTGCGTTCGTAATGAAGGATCGACCGCAGGATGAGATTCTTCGATCCCAGTCCGATCGAATACGGAAGATTATCCGGGATGTAGTTGCTCACAGGCGCTGATACGCCTCCGGTAAGAAACGCATACCAGGTCCCCTTTTCCTTCTGCCGCTTGATCAGCCGGTATTTCGCTTCCAGCTGCAGATCCTGCCAGCCCTGCATTCCTGCCATGGT
>CANHUD010000199.1 GCA_947463665.1 Sphingobacteriales bacterium | reverse complement strand
TCCCACCAATCGGCACTCCAGATCTGGTAAACATTCCATCCGAGTTGTTGGAGTACACCGGATCGGCCCATGTGGCGATCCCGAACGGTGGCGGAGGATGCAAAACCGTATCCATCGCACATCACTGCCAGGAGGTATTTGTTTTCATCAGGATGCAATACGGCTATGTCGATCCGGAAATCAGAGGTGCCCAATCGCTGATCTACCCGATAGCCCTTTTCCAGGAGGACCTGTGCCACTGCTTCGATCAGGGCCTCTTTCTGGTCTTGTTTACGGGAAGCTGGTGGAACGGGAAGGGCCTGTTTGCCTTTGGCAGCATATTCCAGGAAGGCTTTCAGGCCGGCGGCTCCTTCGGCGGAGGTTCGGGAAAGGTCGATCTCTTCCGGTCGGAGGGTGCTGAAAACATTCATTTCGTATCGGGCACGACTGACCGCCACGTTGAGTCGTCGCCAGCCTCCTTCACGGTTCAAGGGTCCGAAATTCATGTACATCTTTCCCTCTTTGTCTTTGCCAAAACCGATGGAGAACAGGATCACATCCCGTTCATCTCCCTGTACATTTTCAAGGTTTTTAACGAATAGTGGTTCATCCCGCTGAAGCAGGACGGATTCGAGCCTTGGATCTTCCATCATGGCCTTATCCAGAAGATCCTGAATCAGTTTTTGCTGTTTAATGTTGAAGGTGACGATTCCGATGCTTTGATGGCGGATCGTTGCATCACCCGCTCTGCGCAACACATCGGCCACAATGGCCTCTGCTTCCTGGTGGTTCACGCCGGTGCGGCCGCGATCGTAATATCCATTAACCGGTATCCATCGAACCTGGCTCTGCGTTTCTGCCACGCTCGGGAAGGTGAGCAGTTTATGTTCATAGAAGCGGGCATTGCTGAATGCGATAAGGCTTTCGTGCCGGCTTCGGTAATGCCATTGCAGGTATTTGCTGGGCATCGACAAAGCGAGGCAATCGTCGAGCACACTTTCCAGATCTTCTTTATCCGCAAACTCTTCATCAAACTGTTGTGAACTGAAGAAACTGGTGGGCGGCATTTGTTTGGGATCCCCTACCACGATCAGCTCTTTTCCGCGGGCCATAGCGCCAACGGCTTCACTGGTGGGCATTTGCGAAGCCTCATCGAATATGACCAGATCAAACGGTTTAAGATTAAGGCTCAGGTATTGCGCTACGGAAATCGGACTCATCAGCATGCAGGGACAAAGTTGTTCGAGCAGATTGGGCATCAGTTCAAATAACTTACGGATGGATACACCCCTTCCATTGTTGTGTATAGCCCGTTGCAGTACCGATACTTCAGAAGATTTGGCAGCCTGTTTAGTGAGGTTGGGAATGCGGGCAGACAGGACCGCATACAGTTCCGTTCTGGTCAGTTCCTGAAAACGCTCTGTCAGCCCGATGAACCGTCGAACTTTTTCATCGAACAGCTGGCCGTTGAAACGTGCCAGAACCGGTTCCTGACTGATATAGGCATCGATTAGACCTTTGTATAACTGCCCGAGGAGGACGGAAGATAAAGACCCGGATCGCGCAGCACCTTCCACCAACTCTACCGCAGGCTGGAGTCCCTTTTTCAGGGCTCTTTCACGTACAGAACGCCAGTATGTCCAGTCTTTCAGCGTATGAAGATTTGTAGCTATCAGCCTCCATTTCTGCTTTCTCTTTTCCAGCCAGTCTTTACTAACCATATCGGTTTGATCAGGAGCCAGTCGCAATGCGAGTTCAGCTTCCAGCCGACTTACCGCTGAAACAGCGGATGCATATTCCTGAAAGGTTGTGGCATGCCAGTTTACCCAGGCAGTGGAACCGTTTTGCCATTCATGGGCAAGTTGTTGTTTCCAGATGGCCTGCTCTGGTAGGGAGGCGATCAGGTGCTGAGAGGCCTGGAGTATTTGTGTGAGGGCATCGGCCATGGAAAGCAGGCGCTCCCAATCCGAAAGGGGGGCTTTCCAATCCGCTCCCAGCAAGGGTTTCAGCCAGTGTTCAGCGATGGCAACCTGTTCAGTGAATTGCCTCCACAGGATGATTTTTTCCAGCAGTTCGGGTATGGCGGCCGTTTCGATAGGGGTTGTTGCGAAAGCCTGCAATTGAATACGAATCCGGCGATGGCCCAGCCAGCGGGGCAGAAACCAGCTGGATGAATGTTGTGTCCATTCGAAACGCAGCCTTCCTGCATCCAGTTCTGCCCATGCACCTGAAAAACGCTGCTGGAGTTGCTGATAAATTACGCCAGCCTTCCGGCCTTCTTCAGCGAGCTGGCGAAGCGCGGGGAGTATGCGGGTTGGCTGGTCCATGGTCAGAAATGCAGGGGAAAGATCCGGACTTTGCTGAACTGCTTTTAGCAATACTTTTACCCATTCGAACTGAGCCAGTGATTCCGGTATCAGGTTCAGGTGAAGCAGAGGGAATATGTTATTCGATATATGTTCAAGCTGCTCCAGCGCCCGTTCCGCTTCGGAAGTAAGCTGAGCTATTTGCTGCCGCAGTTCTGGATTGTAGTCGTGCAAGCCTATTCCGGATAGTGGGTGTGCAGCGGGATAACCGATCAGGTTAACGGCTACTTCCATTTCCTGAATGAGTTCCTGAAGATCCATCCATTGAATGGCATCAAGCGATCGGAGCCATTCGCCGGGGAAATGCAGGGAAGTGGCGGCTGGTGCATAACGGATATATGCATTGATCGCTTCGTAAATGGAAATACCGGATCTGCGTTGCTGATGAAGCGCATGGGCGTAGGCCTGAAGCTCTGTCCGGAGCTGGTGAATTTTTTCAGCTTCCATCGCAAAAGAAGGAGGCGATTGCTTTCGCTGTGCTTCGATCAGTTTTTTGAATTGTTCCAGCACGGCCGTCTTTCTGGATTTATTGCTGTGCAGTTCCAGGCAGAAATGATCCAGGCCGATATCACGCAACCGTTTTTCCACTACTTCGAGTGCGGCCATTTTCTCTGCAACAAAAAGTACCCGTTTGCCCTGATAGAGAGCGTTGGCGATGATGTTGGTAATGGTTTGTGATTTACCGGTTCCCGGCGGACCGTGTAAGATGAAACTTTGTCCGGATGCTGCCGCCTGAATCGCAGCGGTCTGGCTTCCATCGGCCATGATCGGCAACATAATATCCTTTACGGGTATACTATCCAGGTGGGTTTGATCCTGAATAACGGGTTCCCATGAAAGTTTATGATCGAGCAGGCTTCTTACGATTTTATTCCTCGAGAGCAGGCCGGCATGGGAGTGGATATCGTTCCACATGACAAATTTGGAGAAAGAGAACTGGCCCAGAAAAAGCAGATCTTCCACATCCCAGCCGGGTTTGGAGAGAATGGCTTTGCGGATATGGTTAAGGATTTGCCGGACATCTACCCCCTCTCCGTCTCTTGGCAGTTCGTCCAGTCCATCTATTTTTACATCGTGATCTTTCCGTAGCAGTTCGAATAGGGTGATGTTAACCACCAAATCTTCATCCCGGCTTCGGAGTGCATATCCCCGGTGTCCCGTTTTACGGATCATATCTACCGGCAACAACAAAAGTGGGGCATACACTGGTTTTTCACTTTGAGCAGTTTCAAACCATTTGAGTGCACCCAAAACCAGAAAGAGAGTGTTGGCTCCATTTTCTTCGAGCGACTGACGGGCATTTCGATAGATATGTGTGAGCGAGGTAAGGGTATCGCTGGCTGTTGAATAAGTCCGCAGACGTTTCAGTTTAAGTTCTTCCTGCAGCAGTGGAACGAGCGGATCGGATAAGGGTACAGCGGGGCGGATGCGGTTGCCGGATATATCCTCTTTGTATTCGGCAGGCCGGTCCAGGAGTTGCAGGTCATCACCCGCACTCAGCAGGTCCTCTATCTCTGCCAGCTGGGTATTCATCAGCTGAATCAGCCCTTTGGAGAGCCGCATATTTACCAGTGCGTTCCGCAGGGAGAGATCGAGTAATTTTCGTTCCCAGATATCCTGACGAGTAGTGGATTTGCTGGTGGTTAATGCGTCTGTAAGCTGAATGGAGTCCGGCTGATCCATATGCCGGCGGATTGGTTTATCCTCAACAAGAGACCATCCATCGCCTGCCGGTACCCGTTGGGGAAGTGGTCGGATTCCTGCCAGTCGGGCCCGGTGAACATCCAGGAACCATAAAAATCGTTCGGGCTGCGCCAGATATTCGGATGTTGTTCGTACGGCCTGTTCAAAATCGATGGTATTACCGGCATTCATAAGGGTAGATTCCAGTAAGACGATTTCATGTATTCCGTCTGCAACTCTTTTGGTTAGCAGACTGATATCGTCCAGTACAGGGTCGGCAAAGGAATCTTCGGTAAGCCATGCTCCGGCAAAGGCATGCCCCTGTATGATAACAAGAAGCGGATGAATACCGGCTGCTTCCAGACAGGAGCAGAAGAGGACGGACATATCCAGACAATTCCCTATCCGCTGGGCAATAACCTGATCGGATAGTCTTATCCGCTGACCGGAAGTTTCAAACGATGCCGGAGCCGTGATGTAATGAACGGAGAGTTCGGCAACAGCCTGGAATACAGCAGCTACCTGCTTTCGAATCCGGTCGGGATTGCGGCTCTGGTATCCATCAAGGGATGGACGGCCCGTCCATTCACCCAGAATGGAGGAAGCGCGGAGAAGTAATTCCTGAATTTTGGGGTGATTGGGCGTAACATAGGATGCCAGCATTTCAGGCATTACAGATGCGCCCTGCCACTGGTCATACGCCAGAATCTGTAGCGAATGATGCTGCTCCTCCAGTACTACTCCATCTTTAAAAAGGCTAACCTTAAAGGTTACAGGGAAGGACTCGGTATGCTCAATAAGTTTCAGGAGATCGATACGGAGTTGGATAGGCCCTGCGTACCAGCTGCTTTTAGGAGCGATGGCACCTATTTCCATCCGGTGATTTGAAAAAACAGCGGGGGTAGCGGAGAGCTCCAATTCAAGGGGAGCCAATGGCTGATCCGAGTTATTTTCAAGCCGG
>CANHUD010000198.1 GCA_947463665.1 Sphingobacteriales bacterium | reverse complement strand
TAGAATTCACCGGCTTTATCGGCTCCGCCAACCAGGGCTTTGAGGCGCTGGTGAAGGTCATCGATCTGTTTCGCTGCTTCCACGGAGGCGAATTTCGCTTTGTTCCGCGGCTGGTATTCCATGGTGGCGAGGTCGAGCGTAAGGATCTCCGAGCCATTGGCACCTTTAATTTTTTTGAAGAAGCCCTGTCCGGATTTATCGCCCAGCCAGTTGTTGTCGACCAGTTTCTGGAGCCAGGCGGGAATTTGGAAAACCTCACGGGCTTCGTCGTTCGGACAATTCTCATAGACGCCATTGGCTACTTTGACCATCGTGTCAATGCCCACCACATCCGCGGTGCGGAAGGTGGCCGATTTGGGGCGGCCGATGATGGGACCGGTGAGCGCATCGACCTGGTCGATGGTAAGGCCCAGTTTATCAACCAGCCGGAAGATGGCCATGATGCCGTACACACCGATTCGGTTAGCAATGAAGGCGGGTGTGTCTTTACAAAGCACGGTAGTTTTCCCGAGATAGAGATCTCCATAGTGCATAAGGAAGTCGATCACAGCCGGATCGGTATGCGGGGTAGGGATGATCTCGAGGAGACGGAGGTAGCGCGGCGGGTTAAAAAAGTGGGTACCGCAGAAATGTTTTTTGAAGTCATCGCTCCGGCCTTCGGCCATCAGGTGGATGGGAATGCCCGAAGTGTTGGAAGTGATGAGCGTACCCGGTTTGCGGTATTTCTCAACCTGATCGAAAATGATTTTTTTAATGTCCAGACGCTCAACCACCACCTCAATGATCCAGTCGGCCGTGGCGATATCCTTCATATTGTCATCGAAGTTCCCGGTGGTGATCCTTTTGACCACGTCTTTGGTGTAGACCGGTGAGGGGTTGGACTTGATCGCCGCCTGTAGTGCGTCGTTGACCAGTTTGTTCCGCGAGGCCGGTTTCGGGTTTTCCTTGGCATCGCCGGGAACCATATCGAGCAAGAGAACCTGCAGGCCGATGCCCGCGAAATGACAGGCAATCCGTGAACCCATGACGCCTGACCCTAAAACTGCTACTTTCCTGATCGTCCGTTTCATATCGTTTAGCTGAATTAGTTAGTTAAACAACTATTTATATACGAATGTACGGAAAATTGGGGGAATTGGGAGGGGATAACGGGAGAAGGATTTAGCTACGTTGGAAATAATTATCTTAGTGAGGAAATGACTAAACCGGTGAAAGGCCTTGATGATTCTACGCAATCTGCTTTGCATCAGATGAATCCCTGGTGGAAAGGAAATGCCATGGAGCAGTTGCCTGTAACCAGGCGTCATTTAGTCTTTCAGATTGAAAAACGTTTCGAATACCGGCTGGCACCCATTACGGTTGTGCGGGGATCACGACAAATAGGTAAAACCACCGCCTGTTTGCAGGTGATCTCAGATTTACTCAGCCAGGGAGTAGGGGCTGAGCGCATCATGCGGGTACAGTTCGATGATATTGAATCGTTTCGGTTGGGAAAAGATCCGGTATTGAGAATTGTGGAATGGTATGAACAGCATATTTTACAAACATCGTTGAACAATAAAGCAGCTGCCGGGGAAGAGTGTTTTCTATTTTTTGATGAGGTGCAGAATCTGGAAGATTGGAGTACGCAGCTAAAATTTCTGGTTGATACTAATACGGTTCAATCTGTTGTTACCGGTAGTTCTGCGCTAAGGATTGAGCAGGGGCGCGATAGTCTGGCTGGGAGAATCAATACCATCGAATCAGGAACACTATCGCTTACAGAGATTGGTGCTATCCGTAATATAGAAGCTCCTGATGCTTTTTTACCGGATAATGGTATTTCAAGATTAAAGCAAATTGACTTCTGGCTTAGGTTGAAAGCCTATGGCATAGAACACCGCTCCTTTGCGGATAGGGTGTTTTCGGCATTTTCGGAGCGTGGGGCCTATCCGATTGCGCATTTACGTGCTCAGGTTCCATGGGAATTTGTAGCAGATCAATTGAATGAGACCGTTATTCGAAGGGTGATACAGCACGATTTGCGATTGGGTGAAAAAGGTCGTAAGCGGGATCCTCAGTTGTTAGAAGAACTATTCCGACTATGTTGCAGGTATGCCGGGCAGTCAATCAGTATCCAGAAGCTTACCCAGGAACTACAACTGGTATTGGGAGCAACTATTGGCGTACAGCGTGTACGCACCTATCTTCATTTTTTGAGTGATACCTTACTGGTGAGGCTCATCCAGCCCATGGAGCTTCGGCTAAAGAAAAAACGAAGCGATCCTAAGATTTGTCTGGCCGATCATGGCTTGCGGATGAGTTGGTTACAAGAGCATATTCCACTTGATTTTGTGAACGATGAAAACAATCAGGATATCGCCACCCTGGCGGGTTTTTTGTCGGAAAGTGTGGTAGGGTCGATGTTATCGAATATCAGTGGACTTGATTTGTCTTATCTGCCAGCCCGGGGTAAAGACCCTGAGCTTGATTTTGTGATCACGATTGGTGACCAGCGTATTCCCATTGAGGTAAAATATCGAAATACCATCCGGGCAGAGCATTATCATGGACTCGATTGGTTTATATCAAAGCCGGTAAACAGAGCCCCTTTTGGGATCTTAATAACCAAAAACGAAGAGGAAAGTCGACATGAACGGGTTATAACCATTCCTCTCAAGCATTTCTTACTAATGCGATAGGGTGTTGTTCTTTGAATATCCTGCTTCTGGGGATGGAAGTGGTAAGCAAATATACATGGCTTCACAGGTAAAAAATCAGCCCTAAAATGAATTAGATGCATGATTTATGTACATTTTCATGTACATAAAATTGTACATATTATGTTAACCACAACGTTATCGGATTTTAGAAAAGACATCAGGCGTTATCTGGATATGGTGACCAATAGATTTGAGACGCTGATTATAAATCGGGGGAAGAACAGTGGGGTGGTAATCATGTCTTTGGAGGAATACAATGCGTTGAAGGCTACCCAGCATGAGCTTTCTTCAAGGAAGAATGAGCAGCGACTGGATTCGGCGATTGAAAAGCTTCGGGCAGGATCGGGGAAATCGAGAAAACTGGTGGATGAATGAAGTATGTTTTTGTGGAGGAGTCGTGGGAAGATTATCTGTACTGGCAACAGCACGATAAGCGAAAGTTGAAGCGCATCAATGATTTGCTAAAAGATATTTCGAGAAATCATTTTGACGGATTGGGGAAGCCCGAGCCGCTAAAGTTCAAGTACGCCGGATTTTGGTCAAGGCGGATAGATGACGAGCATCGACTGATCTACCAGGTTAAGGATGATGAGATCCTGATAGCCAAGTGCAGGTTTTATTATGATTGAGGTTGTATTTTCTTTTGGCCCCTTAATTATTGTAGTATTCTTTTTTGCTAGTAGCAATAGTTGTATTAATTGTTTAGTGTAACTATGTATCGAAGACGAATTGAGTTTTCAATAATGGCATGCTTCAAAAATATTGTGTATCCAGAAACCTTCTAATACTAGATTCAGGGTATGCTACAAATTGATAAATGCTATTAAATGAGATGTAGCTGAAATTGTAAAAATTTCAAAATATTAACAAATTGCTAGTGAAAATCATTATTTTAGCTATGGACATAGTTGATCTTTAATTTGAGTTATTCCATATATGTTTAATAAAATACTTCAAAGGCTGACTACCTAACACCGTTCTTAAATAAATGGCATTCAGATAAAAGTCCAAGGATCATTGTATGAAAGAAATCATTGAAATCGATCATTTTTATCTTAAATAGATAAGAAAATTTGCCTTATTTATTACTTACCACCTTAACAAAAGCCATTTCACTCAATATTTTTGAAAATCCTCTTTTTATTATATTAGCCAATTATTGACAAGTCAAAAAAATACAATGGACAGCCAGTTTGGTAATAGGGTTAGAGCCTTGAGGGAAAAGCAGAAACTGTACTTGCGGCAGGTTGCTCCCTTGCTTGAGATGGATACCGCCCAGCTTAGTAAAATTGAAAAAGGGCAACGCCATTTGAAGAAGGAGCAGATCCCTTTGCTTGCGGAAATTCTGAAAGCTGATAAGGATGAACTCATTACCCTTTGGCTTGCAGACCAGGTTTTTGATGTTATCAAAGATGAAAACATGGCAGATGAGGCCCTGAAATCCGTTTCACGTAAGATTAAAAAGAAGAAATGAACCATATCCAACATAATCAAATTGTCAACTTTATCTGGGGCATTGCCGATGATGTGCTCCGTGATGTTTACACACGAGGCAAATACAGAGACATTATACTTCCATTCACCGTATTACGCAGGTTGGATGCTTTGCTGGAGCTATCAAAGGACAAAGTGATTGAAATGCATGAGCAACTGAATAAGTTGAAAATCGAAAATCAGTCGCCACAGCTTAGAAAGGTTTCCGGTTATGTTTTTTACAACACATCAAAGTACACTTTCAAGAAGTTATTGAATGACCCTGCAAACATTCGGCAGAACCTTGAAAACTATTTGGATGGCTTCAGTTCGGATGTGCAGGACATCATCAGCAAATTCAAATTGCGTAATCAGTTAGATACCCTTGAAGAAGGCAACATCACGTTCCCATTGATTGAAAAATATTGTTCTTCTCAAATCAATCTGAGCCCGGTAGCGGTGAAAGATAAGGATGGAAATATTGTACATGAAGGCTTGAGTAATCTGGGAATGGGCTATGTGTTTGAGGAGCTTATTCGTAAGTTCAATGAAGAAAACAACGAAGAAGCGGGTGAACACTTCACACCACGGGAAATCATTAAATTGATGACCCATCTCATTTTTGAACCTGTCAAAAATAAAATCAAACAAGGTACTTATCTCATTTATGACCCTGCTTGTGGCAGTGGTGGTATGCTTACAGAAGCAGAACATTTTGCATTGGAAATAAATCCCAAAGCAACATACCATTTATACGGTCAGGAAGTGAACCCTGAAACATTTGCAATCTGCAAAGCAGATATGCTGATTAAAGAGGAAGACCCTGAGAAAATTGCTTTTGGT
>CANHUD010000197.1 GCA_947463665.1 Sphingobacteriales bacterium | reverse complement strand
TAGAAGCGGCCGGACCGGTCGGGCAGGTAAAAGCGGTATCTGTCTCTCCATCGTTACCCCCAGAGAATCTTACCGAATCCGCCAGATCGAAAAAATGGTGAACAACCGGTTTCATAAACTGGATATCCCGACCGGAAAGGATGTATGCCGCAAGCAGTTCTTTCACTTTATCGACAAGATGCTCAAAGCGGATATCAGTAATGGTGAATATGAAGCCTATCTCCCCCTTCTCCGCGAAAAATTTGCGGAAGTGGATAAAGAGGAAATCCTGCAGCGGGTAGCAGCACTGGAATTTGACCGCTTCCTGCAATATTATGAAAATGCGGTTGACCTTAACCGGGGTGACAATAGTGCCCGGAAGGAACGTGTCCGCCCCGGTGAGCGCAGTGATCGTCCAGCCTCCTCTTCCACCTCCCGTGGGGGTTCCGGGAATTTCAAGCGACTGTTTGTGAATCTGGGTACAAAAGACGGTTTCTACAAGGCGAGTTTCTTGCAGTTCATTCTGGATTTGAGCGATCTGAAAAAAGAAGTGCTGGGCAGGATCGATATGAAAGAGATGAATAGCTGGATCGAGATCGAACCCGCAGCTGCCAACCGGATGATCAAAGCCATCGACGGAAAGAAGTTTAAAGGAAGAAAAATCCGGATGAATGATGCTGATCAGGGAGGTGGACGTCGTAAAGACTAAAGCCCGAAAAACCAGAAATGACAAATATTTCCGTTAATAGGGATCTGTTGGACATCGTAAAAATATTCTGGAATAAATTTTGACAGTTTTCAAAGTTTCTTATTTTTGACAAGATGAATTGCAACAAGGCATACCGTTATTTTTATTTTGGTTACTATTTTAATAGTGCGGCGGGATCCCTATAGTTGCCTTCGAAATGGAAAAGAACGAAACAACATAGAATCCCGCCGAGAGGCGGGATTTTTTATTATGAAGAAGAAAGAACAACCAACGGGCAAACGGGTATCCATTCAGGGATTTGAAGGCTCTTTTCACCAGGTGGCCGCCCGGCAGTATTTTGGGAAAGAGGTGGAAGTGATTCCCTGTTCCACCTTCCGGGAGGTCATACGCATTGCCGGCAGCCGAAAAGAGAGTGATGGTGGCGTTATGGCCATTGAGAATTCCATCGCCGGCAGCATTCTTCCCAATTACAATCTGCTTCAGAAATCATCCCTTCAGGTAACCGGAGAAGTGTATCTGCAGATCCGCCAGAACCTCCTGGTAAATCCGGGCGTGGAGCTGGAAGATATCCGGGAAGTTCATTCTCATCCGATGGCGTTGCAGCAATGCCTTGATTTTCTCGATAAATACAACTGGAAACTGGTAGAAACAGAGGATACGGCTTTATCTGCCCGGCAACTCCAGCAAAAGCGTTCCAAACACGTGGCTGCGATTGCCAGCAAACTGGCTGCCGAGATGTTCGGGCTCGAGGTACTTGCGCCCAATATCCATACGATGAAAAACAATTATACCCGATTTCTGATTCTGGAACGGGCGGATGAAGCGGTGGTTGCAGCCGATGCGAACAAAGCTTCTGTAAATTTTCATACCGATCATTCCCGCGGCAGTCTGGCCCGTGTGCTGAGTAAAATTGCCGATGGAGGCATCAATCTCAGTAAACTGCAAAGTTTCCCGATCCCCGGATCCGATTTCAAATACAGTTTTCATGCGGATATGGAGTTCGATCACCTGGAACAGTTTGAACAGGTGGTGGAAAAACTCCGGTCGCTGACCGCCAGTTTCAACGTATATGGCGTCTACAAAAACGGAATGGAAAAAAAGAGTTGATATGCTGAAGATCAAAACATCAGACCGGCTGGAAGGTATTGGCGAATACTATTTCTCACAAAAACTCAGAGAGATAGATGAACTGAATAAAGCCGGTAAACAAATCATTAATCTTGGCATCGGAAGCCCGGATCAGCCTCCCCATCCCGACGTGATCCGTGTTTTGCAGGAAGAAGCTGCCAAACCCACCGTGCATGGCTATCAGAGCTACAAAGGATCTCCTATCCTCCGGGAGGCTATGGCCAGCTGGTACAGGAACTGGTATAATGCGGAACTGGATCCCCAAACAGAGATACTACCTCTTTTGGGTAGTAAGGAAGGTATCATGCACATCTGCATGACCTATCTGCAGAAGGGCGATGAAGTGCTGATTCCCGATCCCGGCTATCCAACCTACAGAAGCGCGGTTCAGCTGGCTGGAGGAACTGTGCGTGAATACATGCTGCTGGAAGAAAATCACTGGTTCCCCGATCTGCAGGCACTGGAAGAGCAGGGCCTTGAAGGTGTGAAAATGATGTGGGTCAACTATCCGCACATGCCTACCGGCGCACTCCCTACCAGAGCGTTTTTTGAAGAACTGGTAGCGTTTGGAAAACGAAACAATATCCTGATCTGTCACGATAATCCCTATTCTTTCATACTGAATGATGAACCGATGAGCCTTTTGTCGGTACCCGGTGCCAAAGAAGTGGTCATTGAACTCAACTCCCTCAGCAAAGCACAGAACATGGCCGGCTGGAGGGTAGGGATGATCGTTGGAGCCGCGGCGCGCATCCAGGAGATCCTCACCTTCAAAAGCAATATGGATAGTGGGATGTTTCTGCCTGTACAACTGGCAGCAGCCAGAGCACTGGAACTGGGAAAAGAATGGTATGCAGAGATCAACCGGGTCTACCGGGAACGAAGAGAAGAAGTGTTCCGGATCATGGATCTGCTGGGTGCGCGGTACGACCGGAACCAGAGTGGTCTCTTTGTTTGGGCGCACATGCCACCGGGGCAGAGAAACTGTTATGAGTGGTGCGATGAAATCCTCCATCGTGCAGGCGTGTTCATTACGCCCGGAGCCATTTTCGGACATGCCGGCAAACGGTATATCCGCATCAGCCTCTGCAGCACGAAAGAACGCATCATGGAAAGCTATACCCGATTAGAAACGTATATATCTGCGAAATCAGATGACTGAACCCAAACATATTGTCATTATTGGTATGGGGCTGATTGGTGGCTCCCTCGCGTGGCAGCTGAAAGAGAAAGGCCTGGCTAAAAAAATAACCGGAGTGGATAGTAATGCGCTGCATGCGGAAAAAGCCATGGAGCTCGGATTGGCCGATGACATGCTCCCCCTGGAGCAGGCTGTTCCGCAGGCAGATGTCATTCTGCTGGCTATACCGGTAGACAGTATGATGAATCTCTTGCCAGGGATACTGAATCAGGCCGAAAGGCAGATCGTGATAGACATGGGATCGACTAAGGCAAACCTGGCTGAACGGGTTCGGCAGCATCCCCAACGCGGGCGCTATGTGGCGGCACATCCGATGTGGGGTACCGAATACAGTGGTCCGGAGGCTGCCGTGAAGGGTGCCTTTGAACAGAAAGCTGTGGTCATTTGCGATGCGGAAGATTCGGATGCAGATGCGGTAGAGTGGACGAGAAAGATGTTCCGGGCCATTGGGATGCACCTGATGGAGATGAGCGCTGCCGATCATGACCTGCATGCCGCCTATGTGAGCCATATATCGCACATTACGTCCTTTGCGCTGGCCAATACGGTACTGGAAAAAGAGAAGGAAGACAACGCGATTTTTGAAATGGCCAGTGCCGGTTTTGAAAGTACGGTGCGCCTGGCAAAAAGTAATCCTGCCATGTGGGTGCCCATTCTGATGCAGAACCGGGAAAATGTGCTGGATGTATTAAATGAACACATCAGCCAGCTCCGGAAATTCAAGAGCTGCCTGGAAAAAGAAAATTACGAGTATCTCCGGGAGCTCATGGAAGGAGCAAATCGGATCAAACAAATCATCAAATAACAATCAACAGAGAATATGAACCTTAACGACACATGGAAAAAAAGGCCTTTGATCATATCAGGCCCCTGCAGTGCAGAAACAGAAGAGCAGGTACTGGAAACTGCCGTTCGTCTTGCAAACACCGGAAAAGTAGATGTGCTTCGCGCCGGTATCTGGAAACCCAGAACCCGTCCGGGTAGTTTTGAAGGCATCGGAACCAAAGGCCTTCCCTGGCTTCAGCAGGCTAAAAAACAGACCGGTCTCCCTGTTGCCGTTGAAGTGGCCACCGCCAAACAGGTAGAAGATTCTCTTCATTTTGGTGTCGATATTCTCTGGGTAGGTGCCCGCACCACCGTGAATCCATTTTCCGTTCAGGAACTGGCCGATGCCCTTCGGGGAGTGGATGTTCCGGTGCTCATCAAGAATCCGATCAATGCCGATCTGGAGCTCTGGACCGGTGCTGTGGAACGCATTGCTAAAGCGGGTATTTCCCGGATCGGACTCATCCACCGCGGATTTGCTTCTTATGGCAACACCCTATACCGGAATGCTCCGATGTGGCACCTGGCCATCGAGATGAAACGCCGCAATCCGGAACTGATGATGATCAACGATCCTTCACATATATGCGGCCGCCGTGATCTGCTGATGGAAGTGGCACAGAAGGCAATCGACCTGGATTTTGACGGACTGATGATAGAGAGTCACATCGACCCCGACAATGCCTGGAGCGATGCCAAGCAGCAGGTAACCCCTGAGCGGCTGGGTGAGATGATTTCCGAGATCAAATGGCGTTCGGAAGATGTGCCTTCCGAGAGTTTTCATATAGCGCTCGACAAACTGCGGGAACAGATCAATCATCTGGACGATGAGCTGATGCAATTGTTATCACAGCGCATGAAACTGGCTGATCAGATCGGAACGTACAAGAAGAACAATAACGTTACTATCTTGCAGACCAATCGCTGGAATGAGATTCTGGAAAGAGCCTACCAGAAATCGGATAAGCTTGGACTGAGCCGTGAGTTCATTACCCGATATATGGATGCGGTGCATATGGAATCGATTAACCGCCAGAACGCGATCATGAACGCCTAAAATGAGTACACACCGGATTTATATCTTTCTGCATGTGATCATCGAGGTAGAGGAGAGACGCCCCCTGCTGAAACCCTCGCTTCGGGCCGTATATTTTTCATGGCTTAAAAAGCATGCACTGGAAAG
>CANHUD010000196.1 GCA_947463665.1 Sphingobacteriales bacterium | reverse complement strand
CCTACGGGAGCACCTGCCCATGCAGCGGCGAACAAATTGGTTCGGGTGATCAGGTAGCAGACCTGGTAACCGCCCCAGCTTTGTCCCTGAATACCCATTCGGGTGCTATCTACCCATCCTTTTTTGGCCAGGGCTCGGGCGCCACTGACGATATAATCGTATGCACCTTTTCCGGGGTATCCTTTTTTATAATGTATATCCGGAACGAACACCACATATCCTCTGCTCACGAAAAACGAGATGTCGAGACGGCTACGTGTAGGCGATGGTGCCCGGTACTGGAAAAGGCCATCGGAATCACGTTCGTAGAAATAGCTGATCATCGGATATTTTCTGGCCGGGTCGAAGTTTTCCGGTTTGAATACCATACCCGTTGCCGGCAGACCATTATAGGCTTTCCACTGAAAGAGTTCAGCGGTACCCCAGAGATAGTTTTGTTGTTGGGGATTGGTAGTCAGAACGATGGATTCCTGTGCGGCAGAGTGGCGCACCATCAGTTGTGGCGACAATACGAAAGTTTCGCGGGTATAGGCCAGAACATCGGCCTTGCTGGCTTTTGAAAGCGGGCTGTAGGCATACGGACCATAGAATACCGATACGGGAGCCTGTTTACCGGAGAGGTCAGCCTGTGCATAGCCTGATTCTTTTGTTTGTTCGTGTTGCATACGAACATAGATCCTATCGGTTGAATCGGGTAGCCATTCCTCATCCGGGGCCGGGTGGGCATAGGCGTAGCGTATCCTGTTTTTTCTTCCTTCGCCTTTGGTGATGGAGATAGGCGGACGTTTGCCATCGGGGGAGAGTTTCCATAGATCATAGCGATCCTGCAGGAGGACACCTGCATCGTTCCGCAGCCATCGCATTCGGGCATAAGGCGGCGGATCACTGGGCGTATCGTGTTCTTCGTCGAACAGTTTAAAAGGAATGGATTGTGAGAGGTTGGTCAGCTGGCCATCTTTCCAGGTGAAAAAATGTTTTCGTTTATCATCATACCATGCGATGTATTTCCCTGCCGGCGAGAGCTGAGGCGTCGAGGAGATCCCGCGGGTAACCAGTTGTTTTTGTCCGGAGCGCAGGTTGAGTGCATAGACATCCAGCGACATTTCGCCTGTCCACTGCATATCTTTCCGGTGGGATGTATCGCTGATCCCGATGGCCAGTTCACCTTCGCCATTTTCGGGGATGATGACCGTTTTCATGTATTCATTTCCCAGTGCCAGTACCGATCGGAACGTGACATCGTACAGCGCCAGATAGCTACGTTTCAGATCAGCATTGAGTTCCAGAAGTTGCTGAGGCTGCAGTCGGTCATCGTTGTAATGCCAGATATCGAGTTTTACCCGGTCGATTTCCGGGATGGACGTATCCGGGATGGGGCGGATTGGGGCCAATCCGAAGAATATCCGGGATCCCGAGGTATTGAATTGTAGTTTACGGTTTTCGCTGACCGTCATTCCCACCTGCATACCCGTATGGTTACGATCAACGGCTATAACAGCCGTATCCATTCCATTTTTCCAGTACCAGAGTTTATGTGTTTTGACGAGCGCCTTCCTGGAGCTGTCGCGCTCTGCAGTGAACGCCACCTGGTAGGCCTGTTCATCGATGGCGAAATTGCCGAATTCATTTCCGGAGTAACAAATTGTATCGAAGCGGTTTTCTACAGATCGGTACAGAACAACTGCGTTGGTCGTTTCTTTTGAAGATCGGTTGTAGCGGGTTTCCAGTGCCAGGAGTTTTCCATTTTTGCTCCAGGCGAACTCAACAGTACCCAGAGCTTTGGAGGAAGTTCCGGTGTGAAGATTTTCCACCACCAGATCCGCTCCGGATTCTGCGTCGGGAGTGGCAGCTTTTTTGGAGGTGTCGATGGCGCGTACATGGTGCCAGGCGATCAGTCCGTCTGCCTGTTTCGGAAGTTCATACGTCCGTACCCTTGCAATTTTCCGGATGGAACCCTTTGCCAGATCGATAATGGCCAGTGAATCTTTGGGCATATCCTCTGGTTTTTTCTTCTGGATGCGGGCGGTTCTTACATCCTGAAACGGAGGAGCGATCAGCAGGATGGCATGAGAAGCGGATTCGGTGAAACTGATATTGTAGCCTCTGGGGATGGAAAAAGAGGTACCATTTTTAGTGGATTGTACCACAGCGAGGTTATCACCCTCCTGGACAGCTTTTATGAAGGCGATCCATTCCCCATTGTTAGTGAGTTTACGTTCTCCTATGGACTCCCAGGCATCGTAAACGGAGTGGTCGAGTGGTTTTTTCTGGGCGAAGACAGGCAAACAGGCCAGAGCGAACAGGATACACAATAGATACCTCATAAAAAGCAGCTTGAATCGTGAAAATAGGAAAACTCAGGCAGTTTTTTTCTTCCATACCCGAAAGGTTTGGAGGATTACGGCTATGAAGATGAGGAGCATCCCATAATAGAAGCCACTGTTGAGTTCTTTATGTTCCCTAAACAGAAGAAATGCAAGTGCGATGCCGTACACTGGCTCGAGGTTGTAACTCAGGTTAACGGTAAAAGCGGATATACCACTCAGCGCCCTGAGGGAGAGATGAAAAGCCCATACCGTGCAGAGCAGACTTAGCAACAGTAACCAGAAAAAATCAGGGAGCGATGGCAACAGGGAAGGTTGCGGAAAGAAATAAAGATATGCGGGCAGGAGAAGCGTGAGCAGCAGCCAGCCGCCGGTCATTTCATAGAGTGTCAGTTCCCCGGGTGTGTATTTGTCCAGTAATCGTTTATTAAGCAGGGTAAAGAGCGTGGCCAGCAGAGCGGAGATGAGGCCGAGCAGAATACCGATTTTAAAGGAAGCATCCACCTGAAACATCAGCCAGATGCCGAGCATGACCAAACTGCCTAATGCCAGTTCTGTGGGATCCAGTTTTTGCCGGGTGAAAAGCGGGTTCAGCAGGGCGGTAAAGAAACCGACCGAGGAAAAGCAAAGCAATCCTACCGACACATTGGCATATTTGATGCTGGCGTAGAAAAACACCCAGTGCAGTGCTACGATGCCACCCGTAAGCATAGGCAGATGTGTGGCTTTCGACGTGCGGCGTTGGGAAAGCAGGTGAAGGATCCAGAGAGCTGCCATGGTAAACAGCATTCGGTACCAGACCAGCAGACCTTCGTTGAGCGAGATCAGGCGCCCCATTACACCGGTAAGACCAGCCAGCAACACGGCGGTATGGAGTTGCAGAAATGGCTTTCGCATGTGTTGAGATGTGGGATTACTTACTAATGTTGTGCTTGTATTTGCTGAAAAGACTTTGCCACTGGATGGAAAGCACACCGAAGATTCCTTCTTTAACGATGCCTTTATTCATTTTAGAGACCCCGAGTTTTCGGTCGACAAAGGTTATGGGTACTTCCTTGATGCGCAGGCCGAGTTTCCAGGCAACGAATTTCATTTCGATCTGGAAAGCATAACCAACGAAGCGGATATTATCGAGGTTCATGGCTTCCAGAGACGATCTTTTGTAGCACATGAAACCGGCGGTAGGATCGTGTACCGGCATCCAGGTGATCAGCCTTGTGTAAAAAGCGCCCCCTTTGGAAAGCATGATACGGTCCCATGGCCAGTTTTCGACCTTCCCTCCCCTGACATACCGGGAGCCTACAGCCACATCGGCGCCGTTTTTACAGGCGAGATAGAGACGATCAAGATCCTGAGGGTTATGTGAGAAATCTGCATCCATTTCAAAGATGTACTGGTAACCCATTTTGAGGCCCCATTTGAAACCATGGATATACGCGGTTCCCAACCCGAGTTTACCGGTTCGGACTTCCAGAAAAAGCTCCGGAAATTCTGATTGTAACTGTCGGACGATATCTCCCGTTCCATCGGGCGAACTATCATCTACAACCAGAATATGATAACCCAATTGGAGATTAAAAACATATCGAAGGATGGCTTCGATATTATCTTTTTCGTTGTACGTGGGTATGACGACCAGTTTTTCCACTATGGCAGTTTATTTAACTAGCTCTTTTTTAACATGGTTCGGTTAAAGATTTCCGTAAGTTTTTGTTTGGTGTGAAGAGGGAATTCCCCCTTCATCATCCAGTCGTAATACTGAGGTTCCTGTTTCAGTACATCTGCCACAGGGCGGCCTTTATATTTCCCGAAGTTAAAGACCTCTACTCCTTTTTCAAAAACTAACCTGCGGGCGAAATCCACCAGCGGTTCTTCATTCAGGAATCCGGCTATGGAATCCATGGAACTGCCCAATTGCGGGTAACGCTGCATTTGGGCCAGGAGTATCTCCCAGGTAGCAGCTGCATCTGCTTCGGCACTGTGGGCATTTTCAAGCGTCTGATTGCAGTAAAACTTATAGGCGGCACTCAGGGTACGAGGTTCCATCTGGTGAAAGATCTTCTGTACATCGATCATGCGGCATTTAGTGAGATCAAAACTGATTCCGGCCCGGATTAATTCTTCCATGAGCAGCGGCCAGTCGAACCGGTTAGAATTATACCCTGCCAGATCACAATTGAGGATGAATTGTTTGAATTCATTAGCAACGGTTTTAAAAACCGGTGCATCTTTGACCATGTCATTTGTAATGCCGTGAATGTCAGAAGACTGTTGGGGTATCGGCATTTCCGGATTGATGAGTTTTCGTTTCACCTGCCGGGTTCCATCGGGCTGTATTTTAATAATGGCGATTTCTACGATCCGGTCCGTTGCCAGGTTGACACCGGTAGTTTCGAGATCGATGATGGCTACAGGACGGGAAAGAGTAAGATTCATGCCTTTATGGGGTATTAGGGCAAAAGTCGTTAATTTATCTGGAAAACAGCAGATATATTACCCGTCTATTGGAAATATTGGCTTAATATCCGTTACTTTGTTTCAAAATCAGATATCCCAAAAATCCTTCACACAAAAAAACACACTATGAGACACAAATGTGGTCTGGTTATCTTCATAGTTCTGGCAGTCATCAGCATATCATCTTGCATGTCTGCAAGGCCCAGTGCCCGGGGAGGATGTTATATGTCGTCTGGCATGGTTGG
>CANHUD010000195.1 GCA_947463665.1 Sphingobacteriales bacterium | reverse complement strand
TCCTTCCGTACACCAATAAGCGGATCAAACAGCTGGGTGATGCCCAGTGGCACCAGGTGAATAAGAATGATACCATCGATTCCCGTCAGTTTGTGAAAGTGGGTAGAACTACACCGCAGCACATGGGTGGCTTCAACATCAGCACATCGTTCAAAGGAGTGCGTGTATTCGCCGCCTTTGATTATGCCTTCGGATTTGTGATCCTGAACAACTACATGGTGAGAGGTTTCAGTCAGGTGCAGGGATCGCAGAATGCCACTACCGAGTTGCTGAATAGCTGGTCGCCCGTGAACCCAACCGGTACCATGCCACGCTTCTACTGGGCTAACCAGGGGCGCAACTATGCTACCGATGCGAGTGGAAACAATCCGGCTGCGAATCTTTGGGAGAAAGGAGATTACGTAATGCTGCGCGAGCTGACTGTTGCGTACGATCTGCCGGCGGAGATGCTGAGCCGTTATCTGGCCAACCGCGTGAAAGGACTGAGCGTGAACCTGACCGGTTCGAACCTAGGGTATTTCTCCGGATACAGCGGCAACTTCCCGGAAGTGGGTGGATTTGACCAGGGTAAATTCCCGCTGCCCCGTCGCCTCACCATCGGAGTACGTGTAACCTTATAATTGTTGATCCAACGAAAAAATCAATCGCAATGAAACACAGTAAAATCATCATATCGGGGATGTTCCTGCTGATGCTGGGAGCCCTGTCCTGTACCAAAGAGCTGGATGAAGTGGTGCCGCAGGACACCATCAGTAAGGACCAGGCGCTGAAAGATCCGAATGCGGCGCGTACGTTGTATCATGGGGTGTATGGGCTGTTCCGGAATTACAATGGTACGTTCTTCCAGTTGGGAGAGATGCGTTCGGATATCTGGGTGGATGGCTTGTTTACAGAATCAGTAGACGGCGGATTGCAGAACCAGTATCGGCATAACATCAGCTCGCTGAATGTTCCGTTTGCGAACTGGGCTGGTTTTTACAACCTGATCTACAACCTGAACAACGTGATCAAGCTGTTGCCTCAGACGCCCCTTCCGGAGGCAGAGCGTAGCCGTTATGCAGCCGAGGTATATGGCATCCGCGCGTATGTGTATTATACGATGTTGCGTACCTGGGGGGCAGTACCGCTGAATACCGAGCCTGTGGCCAGTATTACCAATACGGCTGAAACGTACAAGGCGCGTACACCTTCGGACAGCATCATGTTGCAGATCCGCAGCGATGTTGAGCAGTCGTTGCAGTTGTTCGGCAGCAATAACAGCCTACCCGCAGGCAAGCGTGTGTACTGGTCGCGCGTGGCCACGCTGATCCTGAAAGGAGATATATTCCTGTGGTCGGGAACGCATATGGGTGGAGGAACGGCGCATTTCAATACAGCGAAGGCAGCACTTACAGAGGTGCGCAATCTGCAGGGACCATCACTGGAATTGCAGGGAAATTATGCCGATATTTTTGATCCAACCAGAAAGGTTAATAATAAGGAGATCATCTTTGCGGTGAACTACGAGATCCAGCAGGCGCAGAATGGTATGTTTGGAAGTTTTCTGGTGAATTCGATCCAGGCCAATACCTTATCGTTTGCACAGGCAGCCACACCAACGGTTAGTAGTGTGTATCCGTTTGTGAATGGTGCTAACCGTGTTGGATTGAATCAGACAATGTTAACCCGTTTAACGAGTGGGCCGGCTGATCAGCGGATCAGCAATACGTTCCGCGTGATGTATTCCAATGCGGCTCCGTTTGCACCACGTGGCATTCTCCTCACGAAGTACATCGGTACTACAGCCGGTACACAGCAGATTTACAATACGGATTTCCCGATCTATCGGTATGCCGATGTGCTGTTGTTGCTGGCAGAGGCTAAGACAAAACTGGGGGAAGACCCGGCTGCCGAGATCAATGCGATCCGCCAGCGGGCCTATGGTGCGGCCTTCACTCCTTACGTTAACAGCACTATTTCCGATAATATGAATGCCATTCTGGATGAATATCTCCGGGAGTTCATCGCTGAAGGCAAGCGCTGGTGGGCATTGAGAAGAGCCGGTGACAGCTACGTATATGCGAACATCAGTCCGGTTTATTTATCTCCTACCAGTACGGCGAAGTTCCTGCTGCCGCTGTCTATTGGTATGCTTACGGCAGATCCGCTGCTGACGCAGACGGCGGGGTACTAAAAGAGTTTTTGATTGTTTATGATAAGCCGGAGGTAGGAATGCCTCCGGTTTTTTTTGTGGTTAGTATGTGTTTAAGTTTGGAATTCTCTTCCTATGAGATTAAATAGATCTTTTTTCATATAAAAATTGACTACAAAGGCTTCTGCAAGGTTGCAGGACTTGTGTTTAATGCATGATCTTCTATAATTTGCCAGCTATCATTACACTTTAATTATAGGTTAAAGTCAGATTTGGAAAGAAGATTGTAGTAAACTACATCTATATTCAGATTAATTATAGAATATTAGCTAGCCAATATGGAAGTACAAGGTGATTTAATAAGTTTGAATAGTGATATTAAAAATGATCAAGATGCTTTACAGTTTAACTGGATTAGTGATGAAGGCCTATTAAGGGATGAGGGTGTAACTTTTGGTATTACCAACGGTAGCATTGATAGTAAAATAGATTCGATCAGAGAGTATTTTAATATCAAAAGATCGGAGGTTAAAAAAGAGTTAGGTTTTATTTCGGATAGAGTGGTACAATATGAACTGAAAAAAACGGAATTTGCCGAATTAATCCAAAAATTAAAGAATGAACTAGATCAAAAGTCTCCGTTCATTATATTTAACTATCCTATTGTATTTCAATTGGTAGTATACTTGCTTATTGCTGTATTTAATTTTTCACTGCTTCAATTTTGGCTACAGGATATTTTTCAGTCAAACTTTATTATACTAGGATTATATCTTTTGGGGTTGTTCAATGTTTTTGCAGCTAAAGCATTATTTTTTAGACCAAATCAAGATGATTCATCAGAAGAAATGTACGTTCCAGCTCGGGAAAAGTGGAAGGTTTGGTTTGAAGAGTTTGCTGCTCCGATTATAGTATCGGCTTTTATTGCTATTGCAGGTAGCCAGCAGAAGCCAGTTATATTTGGAGTAGCAATTTTTTTCATACTATCACTACTGTTTATTCTTACAGGAAAGGGGTTGGTAACTCTGGTGTTTACTTCATTTAAGTCGTTTAAAAGTTTGACAGAAAAGATAGCATATTTAAGCACGAGAAGAAGATTACGGAAAGAATTGAAGAATAAGAGTCAGGATTATGAAGCGTTTTTGATTCAATATGAGCAGATCAAAACAGAGCATATGAGAAACGACCTGCTCCTTAAGTCAGCAATGGAAAAAATTAATGGTGAAGAAAACTACAAGATTAGTCTTTTTTTAAGTGAGTATGAATTAGCACGGAAAGCGCGGGAGCGTATGTCTGGCAGTCAATTGCAATCATTAAAAAGATAATTTAGATGGAAAATACAGAGTATAAGACTGATCAGCTGCCTGCAATCCAGGATATAGATAAGTCCGAAAAGGAATTTCAGGAATCTTCAACTTCCAATCCAGCTTGGAGTCCGGAAGAGAAAAGTATAGGAGATCGTGGATTTACTAATGGTATTTTCAGGTTAGGAGACTCAAGGGAGCATTTTGTACAGTACATTAAGTATAAGAATGAGTGTGAGCGGTTGAGTAGTGAGATATTGTATTATGACAAAAAGCTAGCTTCGATAGAATATGAAGTGAAAGATGGTAAAAACCGGAGGGCTCTTTTAGTGGAGAAAATTCCAGCTTTTGAATCAAAGATTTCGTTTTCAACAAAAAAGAAAGATTTATTAGAGAATGAACTGTATAAGCAGGAGCAGGAGTTGGAATCGCTCACGAAAAAACAGTACGATTTGAGTCCGGAATATGGATGGATTGCATCAATTCTTTTTTTGTTGGCAGGTATAGTTTTTATTCTAAGTGATGTAGCTATAAATTACGGGGTGACTGCATGGGGTTATAATATGATAGAGGAAGAGAGTATAATTTTTGCTGTTGGCCTAGCATTTACTGCCTTTTTAATTAAACCATTTTTTGATAGGATGTTTGAAAAGGAGTATCAGAAAAATGGACGAAGGTTATCAAATACCATGATGAAGGTTTATTCAGTCATTATGATTATAGGGTTGATTATGCTATTAGTTTTAGGCATTTTCCGTTCAGATGCCCAAGATATGCAGGGGCAGATTAATAGCTTGAATAGCCAGATTAATAATGAGCAATCCTTAGGTAATGATGCAACTCAATTGATTAATCAACAAGGTGCTTTATCTAAGGATATAAATTCTAATGTATGGGGTAAGATTGGTATAGTACTAAGTGGAATTGTATTTGCAATTGGTGGTGCAATTTCTTTTTCTATTTCACTGCCTAATCTTAGCCAATTGTCAAGTAAGTATTGGTTTATACCTTTAATAAAAAAGAAAATTGGGATTGGGTTAAAACAGAATCGTAAGGATTATTTGAATTCTATTCAGGAGCTTGTTGAGTCTGATTCCATGCTTAAGAATACTCTTCAAGAGATTAGTGTAATTGAAAATAGTAAGTTATTAGAGAATGAAAATAATTTAAACTCAGAAGCCAGAAATCTTAGGATAGCCTATTTTGAAGCGAAGACTTTATTTGAATCATCTTATTACATCGATGGATATAGTAGGGGAGAGAAATATGAAATGGAAGGTATTCCTAAAGTGTATTTTGGGGTAGATAATGTTTCGACTGAAGAGCAAACAGATTCTCTGTCTACTTCCAATATCATGAGGAATAAATATAGAAGACGACCTTTTATCAAATTAAGGCAGATAGTTTATGATAATCTAGATAATTGATCATCTGAAAATTAGAAATATGGTTAAAAGGATAGTTATTCCTTTATTTGGATTAGTAATCTGTAAGTTGCTCATTTCATGTGAAGATTATGGTGGATTTGTAGAATTACCAACATCGCAGATGATGGTGATTGTTGATAAAAGTAGAAGTATAAAATATATTTCTCCTGATGACATTA
>CANHUD010000194.1 GCA_947463665.1 Sphingobacteriales bacterium | reverse complement strand
AATGCTGTCCGATCAATCGCTGTAAACTCCACCTCATCACCCGGCTGTAGCAGCGGTTGTTCATCACTAAACAGGGGTAAAGGTGTACGGCCGATCACATACCATCCACCGGGAGACTGTACCGGATAAATGCCGGTCTGGCGGCCGGTTATGGCCACAGAGCCCGCAGGTACAGATACCGAAGGAACCGATTTTCTGGGCAACACAAGTTGTTCAGAAAGCAGCCCCATATAGGGAAAACCTGGCAGGAAACCCAACATGAAAACCTGGTATATGGAGGCCTTATGCAGTTCAATTATGGCATGCGGCGACAATCCCAACAGGGCAGAGGCCTCCGGCAGATCCGGGGCAAATTCCGGATCATAACAAACAGGAATCTGCACCTTCCTTCCGTTATACACAATCTGGTTAGTACTATCCGAATAACGAAGCAATAAGGATTGGATGGTATCCTCAAAAACAGCAGGATCAAAAAAAATGGTAAGAGTATGCCAGGCCGGAACGTTTTCTTCCCAGCCTGGAAAGGGATCTTCACGTATACACTGATCCAGCCCCATCACGCGGAGATGGACAGTACGATCCATGGATGATTCCCAGGAAACCTGAACAGCACCTTCTGCTATGCGCTCCCAAGTTGGCTTCTGCATAGCGTGAAGATACTCCATATCAGGGTAGCAGCTTAGCGGATGACTTTCCGCTTCTGGTAATGCCGTATGGCATAGTATTCAGGATGCTGAAAAAGTTTGTTCATAAACTTCCTGAACAGAGCACCAAAAGAAATTTTCAGTAACATGACTGGAATTTAAATAGGTAACGAAATAAAAAATAGGTTATTGCCTGTGCAACAGCCGGCTTTTCAGGATAAACAGTTCAGCATTGGTATTGGGTCTGGAAAAGAAAGGAATCGTCTTTTCCTGTGAAGATTACAAATATGAGGAAAAAAATAGCTAAAAACAAGTTAAGAAAACAGGTATTCTACATCTTCCCTGCTGAGCGACTTCACAAAGCTGCTGTCGTCTGCAATCAGATCGCGGGCCAATGCCCTCTTTCGGTCCTGTAACTGCAAAATCTTGTCTTCAATGGTATCCTTACAGATCATGCGGTAGGCAAAAATGTTCTTGGTCTGGCCAATCCGGTGCGTCCGGTCGATCGCCTGCTGCTCCACAGCCGGATTCCACCAGGGATCCACAATGTATACATAATCTGCCGCGGTCAGGTTCAGACCCACACCACCGGCCTTCAGGGAGATCAGAAATACGCGCACGTTATCGTCGTTCTGGAACGACTGGATCGCTTTTTCCCGGTCGGGAGCGGATGTGCTCCCGTCGAAATACTCATACCGCACACCCAGTTCGTCCAGTCGCGCCCGAATCAATGCCAGCATTCCCAGAAACTGCGAAAACACCAGTGCCTTGTGATCGCCAATATTTTCCGTGATTTCCCGGCCCAGTTCTTCGAGTTTGATCGACACATTCGGATAGCGCTCCACATCGTTCATGATATACGGCGAATCACAGATCTGACGCAGCTTCATCAGGCCCTGCAGAATGGTGAGCTGTGATTTTTCGATACCCTGCTCGTTGATCACCCCTAAAATGCGGCTTCGGTAATCGTTTCGGAAAGCATCGTAGATCTTCCGCTGCTCGGCCTCCATCTCACAAAACAAAATGGTCTCCGTTTTCTCCGGCAGATCCTTGGCCACCTGCTCCTTGGTCCGGCGCAAAATAAATGGATACAATAATTTCTTCAGATGGTCTTTCTGTTCCTTTTCTCCGAATTTATCAATCGGCGTGGCAAACTCATTCCGGAAAAACTCCACACTGCCAAGCATGCCGGGATTAAGGAAATTCATCTGTGAATAGATGTCAAAGGTATTGTTCTGCAAAGGCGTACCACTGAGGCAAAGCCTGTTCTTCGCATTGAGCAGCCCAACCGCCTTGGTTACCTTGCTCTGTGGATTCTTGATCGCCTGGGATTCATCCAGAATCACAAAATCGTATTCCAGATCCACCAGCAACCGGATATCACTGCGGAGCGTACCATAGGTGGTGATGATCACATCTTTCCCTTCAAATCCTTTTTTGTCCCTGCTTCGCTCCGTACCATGGTGAATCAGGTAGGTAAGCGATGGAGTGAACTTGCGGATTTCATTCTCCCAGTTAAACATCAGGGTGGTCGGACAAACCACCAGTCCGCGCATTTTTCCCAGCTTGTCTTTCAATAGTTTGATGAACGACAACGCCTGAACGGTCTTACCCAGACCCATATCATCTGCCAGAATACCTCCCCAGCCTACCTCACTCAGATAATTCAGCCAGTGATATCCCGCAACCTGGTATGGCCGGAGAATATGGGCCAGTTCCACCGGCGGATCCACTTCGCGGATCCGGTTATAACTCCGCAGTCGCTCATACTTCTCCTCCAGTTGAATCTGCACCTCTTCCTCTCCCCGCTGCTCATGCAACTCATCGATAATACTGAGATGATATTTGGATAACCGAAGATCTTTGTTCTTGCCCTCTCCCACCCGAAACAACAGGGAGTATTTCTGAAGCCACTCATCCGGCAGAATACCCAGTGTACCATCGCTCAGCTGTACAAACTGCTGCTTATTGGACAATGCCCGCTTGATCTCTGCGATGCTCACCTGCTGGTCGCCAAATACCACATCCACCTTCGCATCAAACCAGTCGACCCCGCTGGAGATACGGATCATGGTAGACGGCTTTGCGGTATTGAACCTGAAATTCTTCAGTACATCAAACCCAACAACCGGCACATTCATCTCCCGCATCGCCTCCACGAACAAAAAGAACCAGTTGTTTTTTAGCACATCCGGCCCCTTCAGTACCAGCGCACCGTTATCCGGCCGCATGAAATTGCTGTGCAGGCTCTCCAGCTTTTTAACAAACCGCTGTTCGGCGGCCACGTTCCGGTTGATCACCAGCACCTTTCCATTAACCGGAACGGATATACTATCTTTTTCGTTGGTTCTTATCTCATAGCCCTTATAGGAAAAGACGGGCTGAAACAATAGAAAATCATTTTTCTCCTGAAGCTGTACCCGGATCTCCGGCTCACCGTCTTTTACTTCCAGCACCAGCGAACGATCGAATTCAACAGAATAGGTGCGCGCCAGAACCGATAACTTCTTCTGCAGATAATCCGGAAAATCCGCCTCTTTAATTTTTAATTTTCCTTCCGGAAGAAAACCCTGTACTACTTCCACATCTTCCTGCTTCTCCCATGCATACATAACCTTATTGTATAGCATGAGGGCCTCGCTCGACCATTCATTTTCCTTCAGATCGATGGACAGTTCGTTTACCCTTGCGAAACACTCTGCCCATATAGCACCTTTCTGGGGATAAACCCGGAACGACGGGCGCATGAGATCTGTTGCAGCGGTTATCTGAACCAGATGTGATGTAACGAATGACTTGCCTTTAGGTAAAATGTACAAGGGAATGCCGGCACCTGTTTCACGGAACAACTTTCGAAACTTTGGTAAAAGGTATTCCATGATCAGCAACTTGGTATCCAGTGGGGTATCCCCATCTTCCGGATGGATGATGTTCTCCCAGATACCGGAAAACGGAGAATTCCGACTCAGGTATTTATCGATCTCAGAAGGCTGTAATTTCCGCGCCTGCTGTAAAATGGACATATCTTCATCGGATAAGCCATCAGTAGGCACAAATTTTGCCAGGTCCAGTTTCTCCACCTTTCCCACCAAGCCGCCATCATCGCCGGTTTCCCCCATTACCAGGTCAAGGGTAAATCCGGGAAAGCTTTTCTGGTTGTTGTTGAATACAATGCCCAGCCGCCTGCCGGAAAGCATGACCGGGGCTGGCGTGGGATCTTCCTGAACCTTCCGTACTATCTCCGGCCGGGGTTTCACCGGAAGAGAGGGTACCTGCACCCGTTTGATCGTGGGATCAAGTACCCGCAAAAATGGTTTACCGTCTTTATACGTGAATTCAAATTTCTTTTCCCAGTCGGGATCCTTGGTGCTGTACCCATAGATCTGAAGGAGCTTATCCTTCTCTTTCTCCAGATTGCGGATCGTATCGAAATAATTCGCACCGTATGCATTCAGCAGTTGAATAAATACAACCACCTTGTGAATGCAAAGGGGATGTTTCGATTCTTCACATTTACAGGAGGTGTCAAAATTCCGTTCCTCATTCTTTTGGATCACTACAGGGTATGATTGCCCTTCCCATTCCAGCAGGGCTTCCACCCGCTCATCTTTTGCCTGCACGATGTTCGCCTTCTGCGTACGCAGGTACTGTTCCGCCTCCTGGTAGATCTCCGGAGAACAGACCATACGGATCGTTTTCAGATCGATGTGCTTCATCTTCACCACCGTATGCCGCTGGTGATAAACAATGCCTCTTTCCCCCAGGATATTCCGGTCCAGCAACTCCTGCAACTGAAGCAGGGCTGCGGCTTCGTGCCGACAGATGTCGCCCAGATTATACGGACAGGTACAGCGAACCGCCAGTGTCTTGGGATCCTGGTACTTCTGAATGTTTACCTTATAATACGTGTTGTAATTGTCGTCCCTAACCCGAAAGGTTACAGCATGAAGCAGTTCGTCGTGCTCCAGAAACTCGACAAACCCAATAGCGTGGATTTTCTTTCCTCTACGGATCACTTCATCCGTACCGCTATTGTATATAAACTTCAACAGGTGCGATAATGCCATACGTTGCCAACCCCATGAAAGGCTGAAAAAGGGTAATTGGCAAAAATAAGGAAATTAGTGATTAGTGATTAGAGTTTAGTGATTAACTCTTATAAGACGGTCTCCAACAAACATAGGCAGTGTAGGGGCACCATCTGCGGTGAGGCAGTACTGCATATCTCTATCCAGTCCGAAATTGGTAAGGCGGTGGTAATGCGTGGCATTATTGACCTTCATAAAGCCGAACAGATCCGGCTTGGCTGCCTTATACAGATTCAGCGCGATGTGTGAACTGTCGCAATTGATCGTAAACTGTTCTTCCAGCTGCTCAATAACTGCGCCGGCAAACAAGGTATCTT